>NZ_SJWV01000006.1:0-62430 GCF_004352695.1 Escherichia sp. KCJ4928 | reverse complement strand
GATGAGTATATTGAAAAAAATGATGAAGGACTGGAGATGGTTTAGGCAAGTTATGGCTTCTAAAAAAGTCATCAAACAAAATTAAGAACTCTATTTTATACTCGCAAAATACTTTTACTAACTCATTTTGTCTTGTTTTATTTATTATTACATCATCTACTATATTTGATTTATAAAGACAATGTGGCGAAGTTGAGATACCATTTGTCATTATCAGTCCTTGAAGTTGATGAATTTTTATTAATTTAATTTATGAGTGAATGTGACTAATATCAAAAATAGCTCATTAATTTTATGAAGTAGAATATAAATAGGTATTTAACCTGTGTTGATTGTTGTTAATTATTTACAAGATCTAATAAGGAGATATTTATGAATGGTTAAAGTGTATAGGAATTTAACTCAAAAATAGAGTGGTCTTAAGTTTAATACCTCAATGTGTATCACAATATCCACATTCTTTGTAGGGGAGTCTGGAGATTGAGTAGATATTCTTGTTCAGAATGTATCAGCCGATGGTTCTACGATTCTTAAGCCACGAAGAGTTCAGAAAGTGTAACGGCATGTCTGCAAAAGCCAGCATCTTTTGACTATCTGGCAACCGGTAGTGTGTTCTCTCACGCATCATAAAAGCAGCTGGCATAAAAAAACCCGCTTGCGCGGGCTTTTTCACAAAGCTTCAGCAAATTGGCGATTAAGCCAGTTTGTTGATCTGTGCAGTCAGGTTAGCCTTATGACGTGCAGCTTTGTTTTTGTGGATCAGACCTTTAGCAGCCTGACGGTCCACGATCGGTTGCATTTCGTTAAATGCTTTCTGTGCAGCAGCTTTGTCGCCAGCTTCGATAGCTGCGTATACTTTCTTGATGAAAGTACGCATCATAGAGCGACGGCTTGCGTTGTGCTTACGAGCCTTTTCAGACTGAATGGCGCGCTTCTTAGCTGATTTGATATTAGCCAAGGTCCAACTCCCAAATGTGTTCTATATGGACAATTCAAAGGCCGAGGAATATGCCCTTTTAGCCTTCTTTTGTCAATGGATTTGTGCAAATAAGCGCCGTTAATGTGCCGGCACTCGTTACGTAGTGATGGCGCAGGATTCTACCAGCTTGCGGGGTGTGAATACAGCTTTTCCGCGATAAAAATTGCAGCAGGCGGTCACTTTCTTCCCGTGATTTGCGCCATGGCAATGAAAAGCCACTTCTTTCTGATTTCGGTACTCAATCGCCGGTTAACCTTGACCGCTGTACAAGGTATACTCGGACGATTTTCACTGTTTTGAGCCAGACATGAAGCTGATACGCGGCATACATAATCTCAGCCAGGTCCCGCAAGAAGGGTGTGTGCTGACTATTGGTAATTTCGACGGCGTGCATCGCGGTCATCGCGCGCTGTTACAGGGCTTGCAGGAAGAAGGGCGCAAGCGCAACTTACCGGTGATGGTGATGCTTTTTGAACCTCAACCACTGGAACTGTTTGCTACCGATAAAGCCCCGGCACGGCTGACCCGGCTGCGGGAAAAACTGCGTTACCTTGCAGAGTGTGGCGTTGATTACGTGCTGTGCGTGCGTTTCGACAGGCGTTTCGCGGCGTTAACCGCGCAAAATTTCATCAGCGATCTTCTGGTGAAGCATTTGCGCGTAAAATTTCTTGCCGTAGGTGATGATTTCCGCTTTGGCGCTGGTCGTGAAGGCGATTTCTTGTTATTACAGAAAGCTGGCATGGAATACGGCTTCGATATCACCAGTACGCAAACTTTTTGCGAAGGTGGCGTGCGTATCAGCAGCACCGCTGTGCGTCAGGCGCTGGCGGATGACAATCTGGCTCTGGCAGAAAGTTTACTGGGGCACCCGTTTGCCATCTCCGGGCGTGTAGTCCACGGTGATGAATTAGGGCGCACTATAGGTTTCCCGACGGCGAATGTACCGCTACGCCGTCAGGTTTCCCCGGTGAAAGGGGTTTATGCGGTAGAAGTGCTGGGCCTCGGTGAAAAGCCGTTACCCGGCGTGGCAAACATTGGAACACGCCCAACGGTTGCCGGTATTCGCCAGCAGCTGGAAGTGCATTTGTTAGATGTTGCAATGGACCTTTACGGTCGCCATATACAAGTAGTGCTGCGTAAAAAAATACGCAATGAGCAGCGATTTGCGTCGCTGGACGAACTGAAAGCGCAGATTGCGCGTGATGAATTAACCGCCCGCGAATTTTTTGGGCTAACAAAACCGGCTTAAGCCTGTTATGTAATCAAACCGAAACACGGAACCGAGAATCTGATGAGTGACTATAAATCAACCCTGAATTTGCCGGAAACAGGGTTCCCGATGCGTGGCGATCTCGCCAAGCGCGAACCGGGAATGCTGGCGCGTTGGACTGATGATGATCTGTACGGCATCATCCGTGCGGCTAAAAAAGGCAAAAAAACCTTCATTCTGCATGATGGCCCTCCTTATGCGAATGGCAGCATTCATATTGGTCACTCGGTTAACAAGATTCTGAAAGACATTATCGTGAAGTCCAAAGGGCTTTCCGGTTATGACTCGCCGTATGTGCCTGGCTGGGACTGCCACGGTCTGCCGATCGAGCTGAAAGTAGAGCAAGAATACGGTAAGCCGGGTGAGAAATTCACCGCCGCCGAGTTCCGCGCCAAGTGCCGCGAATACGCGGCGACCCAGGTTGACGGTCAACGCAAAGACTTTATCCGTCTGGGCGTGCTGGGCGACTGGTCGCACCCGTACCTGACCATGGACTTCAAAACTGAAGCCAACATCATCCGCGCGCTGGGCAAAATCATCGGCAACGGTCACCTGCACAAAGGCGCGAAGCCAGTTCACTGGTGCGTTGACTGCCGTTCTGCGCTGGCGGAAGCGGAAGTTGAGTATTACGACAAAACTTCTCCGTCCATCGACGTTGCTTTTCAGGCGGTCGATCAGGATGCACTGAAAGCAAAATTTGCCGTAAGCAACGTTAACGGCCCAATCTCGCTGGTGATCTGGACCACTACGCCGTGGACTCTGCCTGCGAACCGCGCAATCTCTATTGCACCTGATTTCGACTATGCGCTGGTGCAGATCGACGGTCAGGCCGTGATTCTGGCGAAAGATCTGGTTGAAAGCGTAATGCAGCGTATCGGCGTGACCGATTACACCATTCTCGGCACGGTAAAAGGTGCGGAGCTTGAGTTGCTGCGCTTTACCCATCCGTTTATGGGCTTCGACGTTCCGGCAATCCTCGGCGATCACGTTACCCTGGATGCCGGTACCGGTGCCGTTCACACCGCGCCTGGCCACGGCCCGGACGACTATGTGATCGGTCAGAAATACGGCCTGGAAACCGCTAACCCGGTTGGCCCGGACGGCACTTATCTGCCGGGCACTTATCCGACGCTGGATGGCGTGAACGTCTTCAAAGCGAACGACATCGTCGTTGCGCTGCTGCAGGAAAAAGGCGCGCTGCTGCACGTTGAGAAAATGCAGCACAGCTATCCGTGCTGCTGGCGTCACAAAACGCCGATCATCTTCCGCGCGACGCCGCAGTGGTTCGTCAGCATGGATCAGAAAGGTCTGCGTGCGCAGTCACTGAAAGAGATCAAAGGCGTGCAGTGGATCCCGGACTGGGGCCAGGCGCGTATCGAGTCGATGGTTGCTAACCGTCCTGACTGGTGTATCTCCCGTCAGCGCACCTGGGGCGTACCGATGTCACTGTTCGTGCACAAAGACACGGAAGAGCTGCATCCGCGTACTCTCGAACTAATGGAAGAAGTGGCAAAACGCGTTGAAGTTGACGGCATCCAGGCGTGGTGGGATCTTGATGCGAAAGAGATCCTCGGCGATGAAGCTGATCAGTACGTGAAAGTGCCGGACACATTGGATGTATGGTTTGACTCCGGATCTACCCACTCTTCTGTTGTTGACGTGCGTCCGGAATTTGCCGGTCACGCAGCGGACATGTATCTGGAAGGTTCTGACCAGCACCGTGGTTGGTTCATGTCTTCCCTAATGATCTCCACCGCGATGAAAGGCAAAGCGCCGTATCGTCAGGTACTGACCCACGGCTTTACCGTGGATGGTCAGGGTCGCAAGATGTCTAAATCCATCGGCAATACCGTTTCGCCGCAGGATGTGATGAACAAACTGGGCGCGGATATTCTGCGTCTGTGGGTGGCATCAACCGACTACACCGGTGAAATGGCCGTTTCTGACGAGATCCTGAAACGTGCTGCCGATAGCTATCGTCGTATCCGTAACACCGCGCGCTTCCTGCTGGCAAACCTGAACGGTTTTGATCCAGCAAAAGATATGGTGAAACCGGAAGAGATGGTGGTACTGGATCGCTGGGCCGTAGGTTGTGCGAAAGCGGCACAGGAAGACATCCTCAAGGCGTACGAAGCATACGATTTCCACGAAGTGGTACAGCGTCTGATGCGCTTCTGCTCCGTTGAGATGGGTTCCTTCTACCTCGACATCATCAAAGACCGTCAGTACACCGCCAAAGCGGACAGCGTGGCGCGTCGTAGCTGCCAGACTGCGCTGTATCACATCGCTGAAGCGCTGGTGCGCTGGATGGCACCAATCCTCTCCTTCACCGCTGATGAAGTGTGGGGCTATCTGCCGGGCGAACGTGAAAAATACGTCTTTACCGGTGAGTGGTACGAAGGCCTGTTTGGTCTGGCAGACAGTGAAGCGATGAACGATGCGTTCTGGGACGAGCTGTTGAAAGTGCGTGGCGAAGTGAACAAAGTCATTGAGCAAGCGCGTGCCGATAAGAAAGTGGGTGGCTCGCTGGAAGCGGCAGTAACCTTGTATGCAGAACCGGAACTGGCGGCGAAACTGACCGCGCTGGGCGATGAATTACGATTTGTCCTGTTGACCTCCGGCGCTACCGTTGCAGACTATAATGACGCACCTGCTGATGCTCAGCAGAGCGAAGTACTCAAAGGGCTGAAAGTCGCGTTGAGTAAAGCCGAAGGTGAGAAGTGCCCACGCTGCTGGCACTACACCCAGGATGTCGGCAAGGTGGCGGAACACGCAGAAATCTGCGGCCGCTGTGTCAGCAACGTCGCCGGTGACGGTGAAAAACGTAAGTTTGCCTGATGAGTCAATCGATCTGTTCAACAGGGCTACGCTGGCTGTGGCTGGTGGTAGTCGTGCTGATTATCGATCTGGGCAGCAAATACCTGATCCTCCAGAACTTTGCTCTGGGGGATACGGTCCCGCTGTTCCCGTCGCTTAATCTGCATTATGCGCGTAACTATGGCGCGGCGTTTAGTTTCCTTGCCGATAGCGGCGGCTGGCAGCGTTGGTTCTTTGCCGGTATTGCGATTGGTATTAGCGTGATCCTGGCAGTGATGATGTATCGCTCGAAGGCCACGCAGAAGCTAAACAATATCGCTTATGCGCTGATTATTGGCGGCGCGCTGGGCAACCTGTTCGACCGCCTGTGGCACGGCTTCGTTGTCGATATGATCGACTTCTACGTCGGCGACTGGCACTTCGCCACCTTCAACCTTGCCGATACTGCCATTTGTGTCGGTGCGGCACTGATTGTGCTGGAAGGTTTTTTGCCTTCTAAAGCGAAAAAACAATAATAAACCCTGCCGGATAAGGCCTACAGATTGCTGCGAAATCGTAGGCCGCATCCGGCAAAAATCCTCAAAATATAAGAGCAAACCTGCATGTCTGAATCTGTACAGAGCAATAGCGCCGTCCTGGTGCACTTCACGCTGAAACTCGATGATGGCACCACCGCTGAGTCTACCCGCAACAACGGTAAACCGGCGCTGTTCCGCCTGGGTGATGCTTCTCTTTCTGAAGGGCTGGAGCAACACCTGTTGGGGCTGAAAGTGGGCGATAAAACCACCTTCTCGCTGGAGCCCGATGCGGCGTTTGGCGTGCCGTCACCGGACCTGATTCAGTACTTCTCCCGCCGTGAATTTATGGATGCAGGCGAGCCAGAAATTGGCGCAATTATGCTTTTTACCGCAATGGATGGCAGTGAGATGCCTGGCGTGATCCGCGAAATTAACGGCGACTCCATTACCGTTGATTTCAACCATCCGCTGGCCGGGCAGACCGTTCATTTTGATATTGAAGTGCTGGAAATCGATCCGGCACTGGAGGCGTAACATGCAGATCCTGTTGGCCAACCCGCGTGGTTTTTGTGCCGGGGTAGACCGCGCTATCAGCATTGTTGAAAACGCGCTGGCCATTTACGGCGCACCGATATATGTCCGTCACGAAGTGGTACATAACCGCTATGTGGTCGATAGCTTGCGTGAGCGTGGGGCTATCTTTATTGAGCAGATTAGCGAAGTACCGGACGGCGCGATCCTGATTTTCTCCGCACACGGTGTTTCTCAGGCGGTACGTAACGAAGCAAAAAGTCGCGATTTGACGGTATTTGACGCGACCTGTCCGCTGGTGACCAAAGTGCATATGGAAGTCGCCCGCGCCAGTCGCCGTGGCGAAGAATCTATTCTCATCGGTCACGCCGGGCACCCGGAAGTGGAAGGGACAATGGGCCAGTACAGTAACCCGGAAGGGGGAATGTATCTGGTCGAATCGCCGGATGATGTGTGGAAACTGACGGTCAAAAACGAAGAGAAGCTCTCCTTTATGACCCAGACCACGCTGTCGGTGGATGACACGTCTGATGTGATCGACGCGCTGCGTAAACGCTTCCCGAAAATTGTCGGTCCGCGCAAAGATGACATCTGCTACGCCACGACTAACCGTCAGGAAGCGGTACGCGCCCTGGCAGAACAGGCGGAAGTTGTGTTGGTGGTCGGTTCGAAAAACTCCTCCAACTCCAACCGTCTGGCGGAGCTGGCCCAGCGTATGGGCAAACGCGCGTTTTTGATTGACGATGCGAAAGATATCCAGGAAGAGTGGGTGAAAGAGGTTAAATGCGTCGGCGTGACTGCGGGCGCATCGGCTCCGGATATTCTGGTGCAGAATGTGGTGGCACGTTTGCAGCAGCTGGGCGGTGGTGAAGCCATTCCGCTGGAAGGCCGTGAAGAAAACATTGTTTTCGAAGTGCCGAAAGAGCTGCGTGTCGATATTCGTGAAGTCGATTAAGTCATTAGCAGCCTAAGTTATGCGAAAATGCCGGTCTTGTTACCGGCATTTTTTATGGAGAAAACATGCGTTTACCTATCTTCCTCGATACTGACCCCGGCATTGACGATGCCGTCGCCATTGCCGCCGCGATTTTTGCACCCGAACTCGACCTGCAACTGATGACCACCGTCGCGGGTAATGTCTCGGTTGAGAAAACTACCCGCAATGCCCTGCAACTGCTGCATTTCTGGAATGCGGAGATTCCGCTCGCCCAAGGGGCCGCTGTGCCGCTGGTACGCGCACCGCGTGATGCGGCATCTGTGCACGGCGAATCGGGAATGGCTGGCTACGACTTTGTTGAGCACAACCGAAAGCCAATCGGGATACCAGCGTTTCTGGCGATTCGGGATGCCCTGATGCGTGCACCAGAGCCCGTTACCCTGGTGGCCATCGGCCCGTTAACCAATATTGCGCTGTTACTTTCACAATGCCCGGAATGTAAACCGTATATTCGTCGTCTGGTGATCATGGGCGGTTCTGCTGGTCGCGGCAACTGCACACCAAACGCCGAGTTTAATATCGCTGCCGATCCAGAAGCGGCTGCCTGTGTCTTCCGTAGCGGCATCGAAATCGTCATGTGCGGTCTGGATGTCACCAATCAGGCAATATTAACCCCTGACTATCTCGCTACTTTGCCGGAGTTGAATCGCACCGGAAAAATGCTCCACGCCCTGTTTAGCCACTACCGTAGCGGCAGTATGCAAAGTGGACTGCGTATGCACGATCTTTGCGCTATTGCCTGGCTGGTGCGCCCGGAATTGTTCACTCTTAAACCGTGTTTTGTGGCAGTGGAAACTCAGGGCGAATTTACCTCAGGCACGACGGTGGTTGATATCGACGGTTGCCTGGGCAAACCAGCCAATGTAAAGGTGGCATTGGATCTGGATGTGAAAGGCTTCCAGCAGTGGGTGGCTGAGGTGCTGGCTCTGGCGTCGTAACCTGTCACATGTTATCGGCATGCAGTCATTCATCGACTCATGCCTTTCACTGATATCCCTCCCTGTTTATCATTAATTTCTAATTATCAGCGTTTTTGGCTGGCGGCGTAGCGATGCGCTGGTTACTCTGAAAACGGTCTATGCAAATTAACAAAAGAGAATAGCTATGCATGATGCAAACATCCGCGTTGCCATCGCGGGAGCCGGGGGGCGTATGGGCCGCCAGTTGATTCAGGCGGCGCTGGCATTAGAAGGCGTGCAGCTGGGCGCGGCGCTGGAGCGCGAAGGATCTTCTTTACTGGGCAGCGACGCCGGTGAGCTGGCTGGTGCAGGGAAAACAGGCGTTACCGTGCAAAGCAGCCTCGATGCGGTAAAAGATGATTTTGATGTGTTTATCGATTTTACCCGTCCGGAAGGTACGCTGAACCATCTCGCTTTTTGTCGCCAGCATGGCAAAGGGATGGTGATCGGCACTACGGGGTTTGACGAAGCCGGTAAACAGGCGATTCGTGACGCCGCCGCCGATATTGCGATTGTCTTTGCCGCCAATTTTAGCGTTGGCGTTAACGTCATGCTTAAGCTGCTGGAGAAAGCAGCCAAAGTGATGGGTGACTACACCGATATCGAAATTATTGAAGCACATCATAGACATAAAGTTGATGCGCCGTCAGGCACCGCACTGGCAATGGGAGAGGCGATCGCCCACGCCCTTGATAAAGATCTGAAAGATTGCGCGGTCTACAGTCGTGAAGGCCACACCGGTGAACGTGTGCCTGGCACCATTGGTTTTGCCACCGTGCGTGCAGGTGACATCGTTGGCGAACATACCGCGATGTTTGCCGATATTGGCGAGCGTCTGGAGATCACCCATAAGGCGTCCAGCCGCATGACATTTGCTAACGGCGCGGTAAGATCGGCTTTGTGGTTGAGTGGTAAGGAAAGTGGTCTTTTTGATATGCGAGATGTGCTTGATCTCAATAGTTTGTAACCACAAAATATTTGTTATTGTGCAAAAATAACACATTTAATTTATTGATTGTAAAGGGCTTTAATTTTTGGCCCTTTTATTTTTAGTGTTATGTTTTTAAATATTCTATAAGTGCCAAAAATTACATGTTTTGTCTTCTGTTTTTGTTGTTTTAATGTAAATTTTGACCATTTGGTCCACTTTTTCCTGCTCGTTTTTATTTCATGCAATCTTCTTGCTGCGCAAGCGTTTTCCAGAACAGGTTATATGATCTTTTTATCGCTTAATGCCTGTAAAACATGCATGAGCCACAAAATAATATAAAAAATACCGCCATTAAGTTGACTTTTAGCGCCCATATCTCCAGAATGCCGCCGTTTGCCAGAAATTCGTCGGTAAGCAGATTTGCATTGATTTACGTCATCATTGTGAATTAATATGCAAATAAAGTGAGTGAATATTCTCTGGAGGGTGTTTTGATTAAGTCAGCGCTATTGGTTCTGGAAGACGGAACCCAGTTTCACGGTCGGGCCATAGGGGCAACAGGTTCGGCGGTTGGGGAAGTCGTTTTCAATACTTCAATGACCGGTTATCAAGAAATCCTCACTGATCCTTCCTATTCTCGTCAAATCGTTACTCTTACTTATCCCCATATTGGCAATGTCGGCACTAATGACGCCGATGAAGAATCTTCTCAGGTACATGCACAAGGTCTGGTGATTCGCGACCTGCCGCTGATTGCCAGCAACTTCCGTAATACCGAAGACCTCTCTTCTTACCTGAAGCGCCATAACATCGTGGCGATTGCCGATATCGATACCCGTAAGCTGACGCGTTTACTGCGCGAGAAAGGCGCACAGAATGGCTGCATTATCGCAGGCGATAACCCGGATGCGGCGTTGGCGTTAGAAAAAGCCCGCGCGTTCCCAGGTCTGAATGGCATGGATCTGGCAAAAGAAGTGACCACCGCAGAAGCCTATAGCTGGACACAAGGGAGCTGGACGTTGACCGGCGGCCTGCCAGAAGCGAAAAAAGAAGACGAGCTGCCGTTCCACGTCGTGGCTTATGATTTTGGTGCCAAGCGCAACATCCTGCGGATGCTGGTGGATAGAGGCTGTCGCCTGACCATCGTTCCGGCGCAAACTTCTGCGGAAGATGTGCTGAAAATGAATCCAGACGGCATCTTCCTCTCCAACGGTCCTGGCGACCCGGCCCCGTGCGATTACGCCATTACCGCCATCCAGAAATTCCTCGAAACCGATATTCCGGTATTCGGCATCTGCCTCGGTCATCAGCTGCTGGCGCTGGCGAGCGGTGCGAAGACTGTCAAAATGAAATTTGGTCACCACGGCGGCAACCATCCGGTTAAAGATGTGGAGAAAAACGTGGTGATGATCACCGCCCAGAACCACGGTTTTGCGGTGGATGAAGCAACATTACCTGCAAACCTGCGTGTCACGCATAAATCCCTGTTCGACGGTACGTTACAGGGCATTCATCGCACTGATAAACCGGCGTTCAGCTTCCAGGGTCACCCGGAAGCCAGCCCTGGGCCACACGACGCAGCGCCGTTGTTCGACCACTTTATCGAGTTAATTGAGCAGTACCGTAAAACCGCTAAGTAATCAGGAGTAAAAGAGCCATGCCAAAACGTACAGATATAAAAAGTATCCTGATTCTGGGTGCGGGCCCGATTGTTATCGGTCAGGCGTGTGAGTTTGACTACTCTGGCGCGCAAGCATGTAAAGCCCTGCGCGAAGAGGGTTACCGCGTCATTCTGGTGAACTCCAACCCGGCGACCATCATGACCGACCCGGAAATGGCCGATGCGACCTACATCGAGCCGATTCACTGGGAAGTAGTACGCAAGATTATTGAAAAAGAGCGCCCGGACGCGGTGCTGCCAACGATGGGCGGTCAGACGGCGCTGAACTGCGCGCTGGAGCTGGAGCGTCAGGGCGTGTTGGAAGAGTTCGGCGTGACTATGATTGGTGCGACCGCCGATGCGATTGATAAAGCAGAAGACCGCCGTCGTTTCGACGTAGCGATGAAGAAAATTGGTCTGGAAACCGCGCGTTCCGGTATCGCACACACGATGGAAGAAGCGCTGGCGGTTGCCGCTGACGTGGGCTTCCCGTGCATTATTCGCCCATCCTTTACCATGGGCGGTAGCGGCGGCGGTATCGCTTATAACCGCGAAGAGTTTGAAGAAATTTGCGCCCGCGGTCTGGATCTCTCCCCAACCAAAGAGCTGCTGATTGATGAGTCGCTGATCGGCTGGAAAGAGTACGAGATGGAAGTGGTGCGTGATAAAAACGACAACTGCATCATCGTCTGCTCTATCGAAAACTTTGATGCGATGGGCATCCATACCGGTGACTCCATCACTGTCGCGCCAGCCCAAACGCTGACCGACAAAGAATATCAAATCATGCGTAACGCCTCGATGGCGGTGCTGCGTGAAATCGGCGTTGAAACCGGTGGTTCCAATGTCCAGTTTGCGGTGAACCCGAAAAACGGTCGCCTGATTGTTATCGAAATGAACCCACGCGTGTCCCGTTCTTCGGCGCTGGCGTCGAAAGCGACCGGTTTCCCGATTGCTAAAGTGGCGGCGAAACTGGCGGTGGGTTACACCCTCGACGAACTGATGAACGACATCACTGGCGGACGTACTCCGGCCTCCTTCGAGCCGTCCATCGACTATGTGGTTACTAAAATTCCTCGCTTCAACTTCGAAAAATTCGCTGGTGCTAACGACCGTCTGACCACTCAGATGAAATCGGTTGGCGAAGTGATGGCGATTGGTCGCACGCAGCAGGAATCCCTGCAAAAAGCGCTGCGCGGCCTGGAAGTCGGTGCGACTGGATTCGACCCGAAAGTGAGCCTCGATGACCCGGAAGCGTTAACCAAAATCCGTCGCGAACTGAAAGATGCTGGCGCAGAGCGTATCTGGTACATCGCCGATGCCTTCCGTGCGGGCCTGTCTGTGGACGGCGTGTTCAACCTGACCAATATTGACCGCTGGTTCCTGGTACAGATTGAAGAACTGGTGCGTCTGGAAGAGAAAGTAGCGGAAGTGGGCATCACTGGCCTGAACGCTGAATTCCTGCGCCAGCTGAAACGCAAAGGCTTTGCCGATGCGCGTCTGGCAAAACTGGCGGGCGTGCGCGAAGCGGAAATCCGCAAGCTGCGCGACCAGTATGACCTGCACCCGGTTTATAAGCGCGTGGATACCTGTGCGGCAGAGTTCGCCACCGACACCGCTTACATGTACTCCACTTATGAAGAAGAGTGCGAAGCGAATCCGTCTACCGACCGTGAAAAAATCATGGTTCTCGGCGGCGGCCCGAACCGTATCGGTCAGGGTATCGAATTCGACTACTGCTGTGTACACGCCTCGCTGGCGCTGCGCGAAGACGGTTACGAAACCATTATGGTTAACTGTAACCCGGAAACCGTCTCCACCGACTACGACACTTCCGATCGCCTCTACTTCGAGCCGGTAACTCTGGAAGATGTGCTAGAAATCGTGCGTATTGAGAAGCCGAAAGGCGTTATCGTTCAGTACGGCGGTCAGACCCCGCTGAAACTGGCGCGCGCGCTGGAAGCTGCTGGCGTACCGGTTATCGGCACCAGCCCGGATGCTATCGACCGTGCAGAAGACCGTGAACGCTTCCAGCATGCGGTTGAGCGTCTGAAACTGAAACAACCGGCGAACGCCACCGTTACCGCTATTGAAATGGCGGTAGAGAAGGCGAAAGAGATTGGCTACCCGCTGGTGGTACGTCCGTCTTACGTTCTCGGCGGTCGGGCGATGGAAATCGTCTATGACGAAGCTGACCTGCGTCGCTACTTCCAGACGGCGGTCAGCGTGTCTAACGATGCGCCAGTGTTGCTGGATCACTTCCTTGATGACGCGGTAGAAGTTGACGTGGATGCCATCTGCGACGGCGAAATGGTGCTGATTGGCGGCATCATGGAGCACATCGAGCAGGCGGGCGTGCACTCCGGTGACTCCGCATGTTCTCTGCCAGCCTACACCTTAAGTCAGGAAATTCAGGATGTGATGCGCCAGCAGGTGCAGAAACTGGCCTTCGAATTGCAGGTGCGCGGTCTGATGAACGTGCAGTTTGCGGTGAAAAACAACGAAGTCTACCTGATTGAAGTTAACCCGCGTGCGGCGCGTACCGTTCCGTTCGTCTCCAAAGCCACCGGCGTACCGCTGGCAAAAGTGGCGGCGCGTGTGATGGCTGGCAAATCGCTGGCTGAGCAGGGCGTAACCAAAGAAGTTATCCCGCCGTACTACTCGGTGAAAGAAGTGGTGCTGCCGTTCAATAAATTCCCGGGTGTTGACCCGCTGTTAGGGCCAGAAATGCGCTCCACCGGGGAAGTGATGGGCGTGGGCCGCACCTTCGCTGAAGCGTTTGCCAAAGCGCAGCTGGGCAGCAACTCCACCATGAAGAAACACGGTCGTGCGCTGCTTTCCGTGCGCGAAGGCGATAAAGAACGCGTGGTGGACCTGGCGGCAAAATTGCTGAAACAGGGCTTCGAGCTGGATGCGACGCACGGCACGGCGATTGTGCTGGGCGAAGCGGGTATCAATCCGCGTCTGGTAAACAAGGTGCATGAAGGCCGTCCGCACATTCAGGACCGTATTAAGAATGGCGAATATACCTACATCATCAACACCACCTCAGGCCGTCGCGCGATTGAAGACTCCCGCGTGATCCGTCGCAGTGCGCTGCAATATAAAGTGCATTACGACACCACCCTGAACGGCGGTTTCGCTACCGCGATGGCGCTGAATGCTGATGCGACCGAAAAAGTAATTTCGGTGCAGGAAATGCACGCGCAGATCAAATAATAGCGTGTCATGGCGGATATTTTTCATCCGCTAATTTGATCGAATAACTAATACGGTTCTCTGATGAGGACCGTTTTTTTGCCCATTAAGTAAATCTTTTGGGGAATCGATATTTTTGATGACATAAGCAGGATTTAGCTCACACTTATCGACGGTGAAGTTGCATACTATCGATATATCCACAATTTTAATATGGCCTTGTTTAATTGCTTCAAAACGAGTCATAGCCAGACTTTTAATTTGTGAAACTGGAGTTCGTATGTGTGAAGGATATGTTGAAAAACCACTCTACTTGTTAATCGCCGAATGGATGATGGCTGAAAATCGGTGGGTGATAGCAAGAGAGATCTCTATTCATTTCGATATTGAACACAGCAAGGCGGTTAATACCCTGACTTATATTCTGTCGGAAGTCACAGAAATAAGCTGCGAAGTTAAGATGATCCCTAATAAGCTGGAAGGGCGGGGATGCCAGTGTCAGCGACTGGTTAAAGTGGTCGATATCGATGAGCAAATTTACGCGCGCCTGCGCAATAACAGTCGGGAAAAATTAGTTGGCGTAAGAAAGACGCCGCGTATTCCTGCCGTTCCGCTCACGGAACTTAACCGCGAGCAGAAGTGGCAGATGATGTTGTCAAAGAGTATGCGTCGTTAATGTCATTTCGTTGATACCACGCAGCCTGGTTGCTGGATGCGATGCTGGCGCATCTTATCCGGCTTACGGTTGCTTTCCAGCCAGGTCGGATAAGGCGTTTACGCCGCATCCGGCAACATCACCGTTTCGGCGTCACATCCGTCGTCCCCTGCAAACGGGGGCGATTTTCCTCCATTTGCCTCAGTGGCTGCGTTTCATGTAACGATGCATGACAGCGCCCGACAAGATCCTGATACTCTTTGGTATTCAACCGTTTCCAGTGTAACTCGTCGTCACTAACACTGCGTACAGCGCGGGCTGGCGTACCCATCAACAACTGGCGTTTCTCGCCGCTAAAGCCCGCTTTGACAAAGCTCATGGCGGCAACAATGCTCTCTTCGCCAATGACCGCGCCATCCATAATCACGCTGTTCATCCCGACCAATGCATCGCGACCAATCACACAACCATGCAGGATCGCTCCGTGCCCGATATGGCCGTTTTCCCCAACGATGGTGTCAGTGTCGCAGTAGCCATGCATAATGCAGCCATCCTGAATATTGGCTCCCGCTTGCACGATCAACCGCCCGTAGTCACCACGCAGTGAGGCGAGTGGGCCGATGTAGACACCGGCTCCCACAATCACATCGCCAATCAAGACGGCACTGGGATGGACAAACGCCGTCGGGTGAACAACCGGAATTAACCCCTCAAAGGTGTAATAGCTCACGGTTGTTAACGTCCTTTCCACACTGGATCGCGCTTCTCGGCAAACGCCAGCGGCCCTTCAATGGCATCCTCCGAATGCAGAACCGACGGATAGTGTTTCAACACGCCGCTGCGAATATAGCGATACGCTTCTTCTACCGGCATTTCGCTGGTGGTGCGGTAGATCTCTTTCAGCGCCGCAATCGCCAGCGGGGCGCTGTTAACCAGCTGCTGCGCCAGTTCGCGGGCGTTATCCATCAGTTCCGCTTGGCTAACCACGCGGTTGACTATCCCCCAACGCAGCGCCTCTTCTGCGCCCATTCGTCTGCCGGTCATCACCATTTCATTGACGATGGCAGGCGGCAGGATCTTCGGCAGACGCAGCACGCCGCCGCTGTCAGGAACGATGCCCAGTTTGGCTTCCGGCAGGGCGAAGCTGGCGTTATCGGCACAGACAATAAAATCTGCCGCCAGTGCCAGTTCAAAGCCGCCGCCAAAGGCGTAGCCGTTCACGGCTGCGATGACCGGTTTATCCAGATTGAAAATTTCGGTTAAGCCCGCAAAACCACCCGGACCAAAGTCAGCATCCGGTGCTTCGCCTTCTGCTGCTGCTTTTAAATCCCAGCCTGCGGAAAAGAATTTCTCTCCGGCACCGGTAATAATGGCGACACGTAATTGCGGATCGTCACGGAAATTTAGAAATACTTCGCCCATTTCAAAGCTGGTTTTTGCATCAATAGCATTCGCTTTTGGACGATCAAGGGTAATTTCCAGAATTGATCCATTGCGGGTCAGATGTAATGATTCACTCATTCCTTTTCTCCATTTTTGCTTTTTCAGGGACGACAACATCCCTGCAAAAAATGCATATTGTTTTAGAACGTGATTATTAGCTGGCAGGGTAATTCCCTGCTGTTTCATTTATTTCAGATTCTTTCTAATTATTTTCCCCGAGCAATTACGTGGCAGATCTTTTCTGATCTCCAGATAAGAGGGCACTTTAAATTTCGCCATATTTTGTTCGCAGAAGCGGAAAAATTCCTCTTCGCTCAATGTTTCACCTTCATTCAGCACCACAAATGCTTTGATGGCTTCATCGCGAATCGAATCTTTAATACCCACAACCACGATGTCCTGAATTTTCGGATGGGTGGCGATGATATTTTCCAGCTCCACGCAGGAGACATTCTCGCCACCGCGTTTGATCATATTGCAGCGGCGATCGACGAAATAAAAAAAGCCTTCTTCGTCGCGGTATCCGGTATCGCCGGTATGCAGCCAGCCATCAGCTTCCAGCACTTTTGCAGTGGCTTTCGGGTTGAGAAAATACTCTTTGAAGATGGTTTTCCCTGGTACGCCTTTAATACAGATTTCACCGATCTCACCTGCCGGGAGCGGGCGATTGTGATCGTCGCGGATCTCCGCTTCGTAGCAAAACCCCGCTCGACCAATCGACGGCCAGCGTCGTTTATCGCCAGGGCGATCGCCGATAATGCCCACAATGGTTTCCGTCATCCCATAAGACGTCAGCAAGCGAACGCCGAAGCGTTCACAAAACGCATCTTTTTCCTGCTCCGACAAGTTGAGATAAAACATCACTTCCCGCAGGCGGTGTTGCCGATCGTTCGCTGAAGGCGGCTGCACCATCAACGTACGGATCATCATCGGAATACATTCGGTAATGGTGGCGCGGTACTTCTGCACCTGTCCCCAGAAGGCGCGGGCGCTGTATTTCTCGACCAGCACAAAGGTGGCCCCGGCAGAAAACGCCGCCATCGCCGCAGTACACTGGCAATCGATATGAAACGCAGGCATTACCGTCAGGTAGACGTCATCGTCACGCAGTGCACACTGCCAGGCGGAGTAATATCCAGCGAAGCGCAGGTTGTAATGGGTAATCACCACACCTTTCGGTCGGGAGGTGGTGCCGGAGGTGAAGAGAATTTCCGCCGTATCGTCAGTCGATAGCGGCGGTGCATAGCACAAGGTGGCAGGTTGTTGATTTTTCAGTTGAGTAAACGAACTCACGCCATCATCAGCGGGAAGTGCCACATCTGTCAGGCAAATGTGCCGCAATTGAGTGGCATCTTCCTGCTGAATCTGTTGATACATAGGATAGAATTGCGCACTGGTCACCAGCAGGCACGCCTGGCTATTTTGCAGGATCCACGCGCTTTCCTCGCGTAACAGGCGGGCGTTAATCGGCACCATAATCGCGCCAATTTTTGCCAGCCCGAACCAGCAAAAGATAAATTCCGGGCAGTTGTCGAGATGTAGTGCAACCTTGTCGCCTTTGCGAATCCCCAGCGTATAAAACAGGTTTGCCGTGCGGTTAATCTCCTGATTTAACTCAAGATAACTATACCGGTTAACGACTCCGCCGCTGGATTCACAAATCAGCGCCGTTTTATGACCGTAAACGTCCGCAAGATCGTCCCACATTTGACGTAGATGTTGTCCGCCAATGATATCCATTGCACCTCTATCCATTTTTGTTCGTTTGTTATTGGGCGGGCGCTAGTCAGGCAAGCCGACTGACGCCACGCGTTTAGTCCTCAACTTTGGCCAGACCTTTGCTGACCAACTCCTGAATGTCGTTTTCGCTGTAGCCGATATTTTTCAAAATGGCAGCCGTGTCCATGCCATGTGAGGGCATTCCGCGCCAGATTTGTCCGGGGTTATTTTTGAATTTCGGCATGATGTTCGGCCCTTTGCAGGTGCGACCATCCATCGTTTGCCACTGAGTGATTGATTCACGGGCCACATACTGTGGATTGCTTTCCAGTTCCGGTACGGTCAGTACTTTGGCACAGGCGATATTCAGTTCGGCAAAGCGTTCTTTAACTTCTGCGATGGTATGTGCCGCCAGCCAGGCATCGAGTTTTTCTTCTACCAGTGGGCCGTAAGGGCATTCGATACGGTGGATAAGCTGAGTGCCTTCCGGGATTTCCGGCGTACCGAGTAGATGTGCGAGGCCAATATCTTTAAAGCACTCTTCAATTTGGGTAATGCCCACCAGTTCCATCACGATGTAGCCGTCGGCACATTTATACAGACCGCAACCGGCGTAGTAGGGATCTTTACCTTTGCTCATGCGCGGGCACATTTCGCCGCCGTTGAAGTAATCCATCATGAAGTACTGGCCCATACGCAGCATCACTTCATACATGGCGATGTCGATACTTTCGCCTTTACCGGTTTCACGCACTTTATGCAGTGCTGCCAGCGCCGCCGTGGTGGCGGTCAGGCCAGAAAAGTAATCGGCGGTATACGGGAAGGCAGGCATTGGCTGGTCAACATCACCGTTCTGAATCAGGTAACCACTGAAGGCCTGGGCGATGGTGTTATAGGCCGGAAGATTGGTGTACTCCTCGGTGCCGTACTGACCAAAACCGGACAGGTGAGCGATAACCAGTTTCGGGTTGTGCTGCCACAGTACTTCATCGGTAATGCCACGACGGGCAAAGGCCGGACCTTTGCTGGCTTCGATGAAGATATCGGTGGTTTCCATTAATTTCAGAAACGCTTCGCGGCCTTCATCTTTGAAAATATTTAACGACAGCGCGTGCAAATTGCGGCGGGAGAGCTGCGGGTAGTTCGGTTGAACGCGAATGGTGTCGGCCCAGGCGACGTTCTCGATCCAGATAACTTCCGCACCCCATTCTGCGAACATTTGCCCGGCGAACGGCCCGGCGATTTCGATACCGGAGAAGACAACGCGCAATCCGGCCAACGGCCCGAATTTCGGCATGGGTAGATGATCCATTATTAGCTCCTGAAAAATTTATGTAGCGCATGACTGCCGGATGCGGCGTAAACGCTTTATCCGGCCTACATTCGTGCTCCCGTAGGCCTGATAAGACGCATTAGCGTCGCATCAGGCAGCGCACGGACTTAGCGGTATTGCTTCAGCACCGCGCGACCCAGCGTCAGGATCTGCATTTCGTCAGATCCCCCGGAGACGCGGTCTACACGCAGGTCACGCCAGAAGCGGCTGATGCGGTGGTTGCCCGCAATCCCGACACCGCCCAGCACCTGCATTGCGCTATCCACCACTTCAAATGCCGCATTGGCGCAGAAGTATTTGCACATCGCTGCATCGCCAGAGGTGATGGTGCCGTTGTCTGCTTTCCACGCTGCTTCATACAGCATGTTTTTCATGGAGTTTAATTTGATCGCCATGTGGGCGAATTTTTCCTGAATCAACTGGAAACGGCCAATAGCCTCGCCAAACTGCACGCGCTGGTTGGCGTAGCGCGCCGCATCTTCAAAGGCGCACATCGCCGTACCGTAGTTGGTGAGAGCTACCAGGAAACGTTCATGATCGAACTCTTCTTTGACGCGGTTAAAGCCGTTACCTTCCCGACCGAACATGTCTTTCTCGTCCAGTTCCACGTCGTCAAAGGTGATTTCACAGCAGCTATCCATACGCAGACCGAGCTTTTCAAGTTTGGTCACTTTGATGCCCGGTTTGCTCATATCAACAAACCATTCGGTGTAGACAGGTTTGTCCGGAGAAGCCCCGTCGCGCGCCATCACCACGATGTACGGGGTGTAGGCGCTGCTGGTAATAAAACACTTACTACCATTAAGATAAATCTTACCATTTCTACGGGTATAAGTCGTTTTCAGGCTACCCACGTCGGAGCCCGCGCCCGGTTCGGTAATCGCTGAGTTCCACATCTGCTTACCGGTGCCGCGGAAAGCCATAATCTTGTCGATCTGCTCTTGTGTGCCTTCGCGCAGGAAGGTGTTGAACCCGCCCGGCAACTGGTACAGCACATAGGTTGGTGCCCCCAGACGTCCCAGCTCCATCCACACGGCGGCGAGAGTAACAAACCCCGCGTCCAGACCACCGTGCTCTTCAGGGATCAGCAGACTGTCGATACCCATATCCGCCAGTGCTTTGACAAAACGTTCCGGGTAGACGCTGTCACGGTCGCACTCGGCAAAATAGGCCTCCCAGTTTTCGCTGGCCATCAGTTCGCGGATACCGGCGACAAACAGTTCCTGCTCATCATTTAAATTAAAATCCATCTTTCAACCTCTTGATATTTTGGGGGTTAATTAATCTTTCCAGTTCTGTTTCGCGTCTTTAATAAAGGAGAGCGTCACCATAATGTTGACGAAGAACAGCGGGCATCCTCCGGCGATAATGGCAGTTTGAATCGGTTTCAGGCCGCCGAGCGCCAGCAAAACAATACCGATAATGCCAACCAGAATTGACCAACCGATACGCACCAGCAGCGGTGGTTCTTCACCATCGCGTACTTCGCGGCAAGTGGACATCGCCAGGGTATAAGAGCAGGCGTTAACCAGCGTAACGGTGGCAATAAAGCAGAGGATGAAGAAGCCCCACATGGTGGCGGTGCTGAGTGGCAGAGCGGCCCAGGTTTCGATAATGGCGCGCGGCACACCGTACTGTTCGATCAGATTTGGAATGTTGATAATGTTTTTATCTATCAACAGCAGAGTGTTACTACCGAGTACAGTCCACAGGATCCAGGTTGACGCTGTCAGCCCCAGCACCATGCCGAAGCACAGTTCACGCACAGTACGACCACGGGAGATGCGGGCGAGGAAGATACTCATCTGGATAGCATAAATCACCCACCATGCCCAGTAGAACACGGTCCAGCCCTGCGGGAAGCCGCCTTTAGCGATGGGATCGGTATAGAACAACATGCGCGGCAGATACATCAGCAACATCCCCACCGAATCGGTGAAGTAGTTCATGATGAAGCTGGCACCGCTGACAATGAACACCCAACCCAGCATCAGGAAGCTCAGGTAACTACGCACGTCACTGGCGATACGTACCCCTTTTTGCAGACCGCAAGCGACGCAAATGGCGTTGAGGATAATCCAGCAGGTAATGATGATAGCGTCCAGTTGCAGGGTATGCGGAATGCCAAACAACCATTGCATACACTCGGTCACCAGCGGCGTGGCAAGGCCCAGACTGGTACCCATCGCGAAGATCAAGGCGACGAGATAGAAGTTGTCGACGATAGTGCCGAACAACCCTTTGGCGTGTTTTTCACCTACCAGCGGCACCAGTGTCGAGCTGGGGCGAATCACTTCCATTTTGCGGACAAAGAAGAAGTAAGCGAAGGCGACTGAAAGGAAGCTGTAAGTGGCCCACGGCAGAGGTCCCCAGTGGAACAAGCTGTAAGCCAGCCCCAACTCTTTCGCCCCTGTCGAGTTCGGTTCTAAGCCAAACGGCGGGGTGGAGATGTAGTAGTAGATCTCAATCGATCCCCAGAACAGTACGGCAGCAGACGTACAGGAGGCGAACATCATAAAGATCCAACTGGCGGTACTAAATTCAGGTGGTTCGTTACCTAAACGCTTTTTGGCATACGGGCCAAACACCAGCCAGAACCAACCGAAAAGCATCACCACCATATACCATTCAAATGCCCATCCCCATACATTGGTGACGTAACTGAATACAGCATTAATAACGACATTCGCTGCATCCAGATCTCTGACTGTAAGCCAACAAAGTATGCCGACGATTATTAACGGCGGAAAGAAAACCTTCGGTTCTATTCCCGTTTTTCTCTTTTCATTCTTCATGAGTTAATTCCACTGTGAAAACGAATATTTATTTTGCGTTCCCGTTTGTTTTATTTTTGTTAACATTTGATATAATTATTATTAACCTCGTGGACGCGTTAATGGCTAACTCATAATGGGTATTCAATAAGCTGCATTCTGTGATTGTTATCACATTTTTGTTTCGGGTGAATAGAGGGCGATTTTCTCGTTAATTTTGATTATTAATCAGTTTGTTATGTTGTGTTGTGAGTAAAAAAATAGCATCTGAATTTCAATATTGGTGATCCATAAAGCAATATTGAAAATTTCTTTTTTCTACGCCATGTTTTCAATATTGGTGAGGAACTTAACAATATTGAAAGTTGGATTTATCTGCGTGTGACATTTTCAATATTGGTGATTAAAGTTTTATTTCCAAATTAAAGGGCGTGATATCTGTAATTAACACCACCGATATGAACGACGTTTCCTTCATGATTTCTGGAGATGCAATGAAGATTATTACTTGCTATAAGTGCGTGCCTGATGAACAGGATATTGCGGTCAATAATGCTGATGGTTCATTAGACTTCAGCAAAGCCGATGCCAAAATAAGCCAATACGATCTGAACGCTATTGAAGCGGCTTGCCAGCTAAAGCAACAGGCAGCAGAGGCGCAGGTGACGGCCTTAAGTGTGGGCGGTAAAGCCCTGACCAACGCCAAAGGGCGTAAAGATGTGCTATCGCGCGGCCCGGATGAACTGATTGTGGTGATTGATGACCAGTTCGAGCAGGCACTGCCGCAACAAACGGCGAGCGCACTGGCTGCAGCCGCCCAGAAAGCAGGCTTTGATTTGATCCTCTGTGGCGATGGTTCTTCCGACCTTTATGCCCAGCAGGTTGGTCTGCTGGTGGGCGAAATCCTCAATATTCCGGCAGTTAACGGCGTCAGCAAAATTATCTCCCTGACTGCAGATACCCTCACCGTTGAGCGCGAACTGGAAGATGAAACCGAAACCTTAAGCATTCCGCTGCCTGCGGTTGTTGCTGTTTCCACTGATATCAATTCCCCACAAATTCCTTCGATGAAAGCCATTCTCGGCGCGGCGAAAAAGCCCGTCCAGGTATGGTCGGCGGCGGATATTGGTTTTAACGCAGAGGCAGCCTGGTCAGAACAACAGGTTGCCGCGCCGAAACAGCGCGAACGTCAGCGCATCGTGATTGAAGGCGACGGCGAAGAACAGATCGCCGCATTTGCTGAAAATCTTCGCAAAGTCATTTAATTACAGGGGATGCTATGAACACGTTTTCTCAAGTCTGGGTATTCAGCGATACCCCTTCTCGTCTGCCGGAACTGATGAACGGTGCGCAGGCTTTAGCTAATCAAATCAACACCTTTGTCCTCAATGATGCCGACGGCGCACAGGCAATCCAGCTCGGCGCTAATCATGTCTGGAAATTAAACGGCAAACCGGACGATCGGATGATCGAAGATTACGCCGGTGTCATGGCTGACACTATTCGCCAGCACGGCGCAGACGGCCTGGTGCTGCTGCCAAACACCCGTCGCGGCAAATTACTGGCGGCAAAACTGGGTTATCGCCTTAAAGCGGCGGTGTCTAACGATGCCAGCACCGTCAGCGTACAGGACGGTAAAGCGACAGTGAAACACATGGTTTACGGTGGTCTGGCGATTGGCGAAGAACGCATTGCCACGCCGTATGCGGTACTGACCATCAGCAGCGGCACGTTCGATGCGGCTCAGCCAGACGCGTCACGCACTGGCGAAACGCACACCGTGGAGTGGCAGGCTCCGGCTGTGGCGATTACCCGCACGGCAACCCAGGCGCGCCAGAGCAACAGCGTCGATCTCGACAAAGCCCGTCTGGTGGTCAGCGTCGGTCGCGGTATTGGCAGCAAAGAGAACATTGCGCTGGCAGAACAGCTTTGCAAGGCGATAGGTGCGGAGTTGGCCTGTTCTCGTCCGGTGGCGGAAAACGAAAAATGGATGGAGCACGAACGCTATGTCGGTATCTCCAACCTGATGCTGAAACCTGAACTGTACCTGGCGGTGGGGATCTCCGGGCAGATTCAGCACATGGTTGGTGCTAATGCATCGCAAACCATTTTCGCCATCAATAAAGATAAAAATGCGCCGATCTTCCAGTACGCGGATTACGGCATTGTTGGTGACGCCGTGAAGATCCTTCCGGCGCTGACCGCAGCTTTAGCGCGTTGATCCACTCTGGCAGGGCTGCATTTTGGCCCTGCCGCTGACAGGGAGCTCTTATGTCCGAAGATATCTTTGACGCCATCATCGTCGGTGCTGGGCTTGCCGGTTCGGTTGCCGCACTGGTGCTCGCCCGCGAAGGGGCGCAAGTGTTAGTTATCGAGCGTGGCAATTCCGCAGGTGCCAAGAACGTCACCGGCGGGCGTCTCTATGCCCACAGCCTGGAACACATTATTCCTGGTTTCGCCGACTCCGCCCCCGTAGAACGCCTGATCACCCATGAAAAACTCGCGTTTATGACGGAAAAGTCAGCGATGACTATGGACTACTGCAATGGTGACGAAACCTCGCCATCCCAGCGTTCTTACTCCGTTTTGCGCAGTAAATTTGATGCCTGGCTGATGGAGCAGGCCGAAGAAGCGGGCGCGCAGTTAATTACCGGGATCCGCGTCGATAACCTCGTACAGCGCGATGGCAAAGTCGTCGGTGTAGAAGCCGATGGCGATGTGATTGAAGCGAAAACGGTGATCCTTGCTGATGGAGTGAACTCCATCCTTGCCGAAAAGCTGGGGATGGCAAAACGCGTTAAACCGACGGATGTGGCGGTTGGCGTGAAGGAACTGATCGAGTTACCGAAGTCGGTAATCGAAGACCGTTTTCAGTTGCAGGGTAATCAGGGCGCGGCTTGTCTGTTTGCGGGATCACCCACCGATGGCCTGATGGGCGGCGGCTTCCTTTATACCAATGAAAATACCCTGTCGCTGGGGCTGGTTTGTGGTCTGCATCATCTGCATGACGCAAAAAAATCGGTGCCGCAAATGCTGGAAGATTTCAAACAGCATCCGGCAGTGGCACCGCTGATCGCGGGCGGCAAGCTGGTGGAATATTCCGCTCACGTAGTGCCGGAAGCAGGCATCAACATGCTGCCGGAGTTGGTTGGTGACGGCGTATTGATTGCCGGTGATGCCGCCGGAATGTGTATGAATCTCGGTTTTACCATTCGCGGTATGGATCTGGCGATTGCCGCCGGGGAAGCCGCAGCAAAAACCGTGCTTTCAGCGATGAAAAGCGACGATTTCAGTAAGCAAAAACTGGCGGAATATCGTCAGCATCTTGAGAGTGGTCCGCTGCGCGATATGCGTATGTATCAGAAACTACCGGCGTTCCTTGATAACCCACGCATGTTTAGCGGCTACCCGGAGCTGGCGGTGGGTGTGGCGCGTGACCTGTTCACCATTGATGGCAGCGCGCCGGAACTGATGCGCAAGAAAATCCTCCGCCATGGCAAGAAAGTGGGCTTCATCAATCTAATCAAGGATGGCATGAAAGGAGTGACCGTTTTATGACTTCTCCCGTCAATGTGGACGTCAAACTGGGCGTCAATAAATTCAATGTCGATGAAGAGCATCCGCACATTGTTGTGAAGGCCGATGCTGATAAACAGGCGCTGGAGCTGCTGGTGAAAGCGTGCCCCGCAGGTCTGTACAAGAAGCAGGATGACGGCAGTGTGCGCTTCGATTACGCCGGATGTCTGGAGTGCGGCACCTGTCGCATTCTGGGGCTGGGGTCGGCGCTGGAACAGTGGGAATACCCGCGCGGCACCTTTGGTGTGGAGTTCCGTTACGGCTGATGTTGGTTTGATACGTAACGCCGTACTGACTCTCATTGCAAAAAAACAGGAATAACCCATGCAACCGTCCAGAAACTTTGACGATCTCAAATTCTCCTCAATTCACCGCCGCATTTTGCTGTGGGGAAGCGGTGGTCCGTTTCTGGATGGTTATGTACTGGTAATGATTGGCGTGGCGCTGGAGCAACTGACTCCGGCGCTAAAACTGGACGCTGACTGGATTGGCTTGTTGGGCGCGGGAACGCTCGCCGGGCTGTTCGTTGGCACATCGCTGTTTGGCTATATTTCCGATAAAGTCGGACGGCGAAAAATGTTCCTCATTGATATCATCGCCATCGGCGTGATATCGGTGGCGACGATGTTTGTTTCATCCCCCGTCGAACTGTTGGTGATGCGGGTACTTATCGGCATTGTCATCGGTGCAGATTATCCCATCGCCACCTCAATGATCACCGAGTTCTCCAGTACCCGTCAGCGGGCATTTTCCATCAGCTTTATCGCCGCCATGTGGTATGTCGGCGCGACCTGCGCCGATCTGGTCGGCTACTGGCTTTATGATGTGGAAGGCGGCTGGCGCTGGATGCTGGGTAGCGCGGCGATCCCCTGTTTGTTGATTTTGATTGGTCGATTCGAACTGCCTGAATCTCCCCGCTGGTTATTACGCAAAGGGCGAGTAAAAGAGTGCGAAGAGATGATGATAAAACTGTTTGGCGAACCGGTGGCTTTCGATGAAGAGCAGCCGCAGCAAACCCGTTTTCGCGATCTGTTTAATCGCCGCCATTTTCCTTTTGTTCTGTTTGTTGCCGCCATCTGGACCTGCCAGGTGATCCCAATGTTCGCCATTTACACCTTTGGCCCGCAAATCGTTGGTTTGTTGGGATTGGGTGTTGGCAAAAACGCGGCGCTGGGGAACGTGGTGATTAGCCTGTTCTTTATGCTCGGCTGTATTCCGCCGATGCTGTGGTTAAACACTGCCGGACGGCGTCCATTGTTGATTGGCAGCTTTGCCATGATGACGCTGGCGCTGGCGGTTTTGGGGCTGATCCCGGATATGGGGATCTGGCTGGTAGTGATGGCCTTTGCGGTGTATGCCTTTTTCTCTGGCGGGCCGGGTAATTTGCAGTGGCTCTATCCTAATGAACTCTTCCCGACAGATATCCGCGCCTCTGCCGTGGGCGTGATTATGTCCTTAAGTCGTATTGGCACCATTGTTTCGACCTGGGCACTGCCGATCTTTATCAATAATTACGGTATCAGTAACACGATGCTAATGGGGGCGGGTATCTCGCTGTTTGGCTTGTTGATTTCCGTAGCGTTTGCCCCGGAGACTCGAGGGATGTCACTGGCGCAGACCAGCAATATGACGATCCGCGGGCAGAGAATGGGGTAATTTGTTCAGATTTCTCTCTTTTCTGAATCAATATTATTGACTATAAGCCGCGTGAATATATGACTACACTTTGTGGGAAAACAAAGGCGTAATCACGCGGGCTACCTATGATTCTTATAATTTATGCGCATCCGTATCCGCATCATTCCCATGCGAATAAACGGATGCTTGAACAGGCAAGGACGCTGGAAGGCGTCGAAATTCGCTCTCTTTATCAACTCTATCCTGACTTCAATATCGATATTGCCGCCGAGCAGGAGGCGCTGTCTCGCGCCGATCTGATTGTCTGGCAGCACCCGATGCAGTGGTACAGCATTCCTCCGCTCCTCAAACTTTGGATCGATAAAGTTTTCTCCCACGGCTGGGCTTACGGTCATGGCGGCACGGCGCTGCATGGCAAACATTTGCTGTGGGCGGTGACGACCGGCGGCGGGGAAAGCCATTTTGAAATTGGTGCGCATCCGGGTTTTGATGTGCTGTCGCAGCCGCTACAGGCGACGGCAATCTACTGCGGGCTGAACTGGCTGCCACCGTTTGCCATGCACTGTACCTTTATTTGTGACGACGAAACCCTCGAAGGGCAGGCGCGTCGCTATAAGCAACGTCTGCTGGAATGGCAGGAGGCCCATCATGGATAGCCATACGCTGGTTCAGGCGCTGATCTACCTCGGTTCGGCGGCGCTGATTGTACCCATTGCGGTACGTCTTGGTCTGGGATCGGTACTTGGCTACCTGATCGCCGGCTGCATTATTGGCCCGTGGGGGCTGCGACTGGTGACCGATGCCGAATCTATTCTGCACTTTGCCGAGATTGGCGTGGTGCTGATGCTGTTTATTATCGGCCTCGAACTCGATCCACAAAGGCTGTGGAAGCTGCGTGCGGCAGTGTTCGGCGGTGGCGCATTGCAGATGGTGATTTGCGGCGGCCTGCTGGGGCTGTTCTGTATGTTACTTGGGCTGCGCTGGCAGGTCGCGGAATTGATCGGCATGACGCTGGCGCTCTCATCAACGGCGATTGCCATGCAGGCGATGAATGAACGCAATCTGATGGTGACGCAAATGGGCCGCAGTGCTTTTGCGGTGCTGCTGTTCCAGGATATCGCGGCGATCCCGCTGGTGGCGATGATCCCGCTACTGGCAGCGAGCAGTGCCTCGACGACGATGGGCGCATTTGCTCTCTCGGCGTTAAAAGTGGCGGGCGCGCTGGTGCTGGTGGTACTGCTGGGGCGCTATGTCACGCGTCCGGCGCTGCGTTTTGTTGCCCGCTCTGGCTTGCGGGAAGTGTTTAGTGCCGTGGCGTTATTCCTCGTGTTTGGCTTTGGTTTGCTGCTGGAAGAGGTCGGCTTGTCGATGGCGATGGGCGCGTTTCTGGCGGGCGTACTGCTGGCAAGCTCGGAATACCGTCATGCGCTGGAGAGTGATATCGAACCATTTAAAGGTTTGCTGCTGGGGCTGTTTTTCATCGGTGTTGGCATGTCGATAGACTTTGGCACGCTGCTTGAAAACCCATTGCGCATTGTCATTTTGCTGCTCGGTTTCCTCATCATCAAAATCGCCATGCTGTGGCTGATTGCCCGACCGTTGCAGGTGCCAAATAAACAGCGTCGCTGGTTTGCGGTGCTGTTAGGGCAGGGCAGTGAGTTTGCCTTTGTGGTATTTGGTGCGGCGCAAATGGCGAATGTGCTGGAGCCGGAGTGGGCGAAATCGCTGACTCTGGCGGTGGCGTTGTCGATGGCGGCAACGCCGATTCTGCTGGTGATCCTCAATCGCCTTGAGCAATCTTCTACTGAAGAAGCGCGTGAAGCCGATGAGATCGATGAAGAACAGCCGCGCGTGATTATCGCCGGATTCGGTCGTTTTGGGCAGATTACCGGACGTTTACTGCTCTCCAGCGGGGTGAAAATGGTGGTGCTCGATCACGATCCGGACCATATCGAAACGCTGCGTAAATTTGGTATGAAAGTGTTTTATGGCGATGCAACGCGGATGGATTTACTGGAATCTGCCGGAGCGGCGAAAGCGGAAGTGCTGATTAATGCTATTGATGATCCGCAAACCAACCTGCAACTGACGGAGATGGTGAAAGAACATTTCCCGCATTTGCAGATTATTGCCCGCGCCCGCGATGTCGACCACTACATTCGTTTGCGTCAGGCAGGCGTTGAAAAGCCGGAGCGTGAAACCTTCGAAGGTGCGCTGAAAACCGGGCGTCTGGCACTGGAAAGTTTAGGTCTGGGGCCGTATGAAGCGCGAGAACGTGCCGATGTGTTCCGCCGCTTTAATATTCAGATGGTGGAAGAGATGGCAATGGTTGAGAACGACACCAAAGCCCGCGCAGCGGTCTATAAACGCACCAGCGCGATGTTAAGTGAGATCATTACCGAAGACCGCGAACATCTGTCATTAATTCAACGACATGGCTGGCAGGGAACCGAAGAAGGGAAACATACCGGCAACATGGCGGATGAACCGGAAACGAAACCCTCATCCTAATAAAGAGTGACGTAAATCACACTTTACAGCTAACTGTTTGTTTTTGTTTCATTGTAATGTGGCGAGTCCAGTGGGAGAGCGTGGACTCGCCAGCAGAACGTAAAATTTTACTCAACATCATCCTTGCGCCAGTCGACGACGGTTTATGCTTTACGTATAGTGGCGACAATTTTTTATATCCAGGATAAATCAATGATTAGTCTGATTGCGGCGTTAGCGGTAGATCGTGTTATCGGCATGGAAAACGCCATGCCGTGGAACCTGCCTGCCGATCTCGCCTGGTTTAAACGCAACACCTTAAATAAACCCGTGATTATGGGCCGCCATACCTGGGAATCCATCGGTCGTCCGTTGCCAGGACGCAAAAATATTATCCTCAGCAGTCAACCGGGTACGGACGATCGCGTAACGTGGGTGAAATCGGTGGATGAAGCCATCGCGGCGTGTGGTGACGTACCAGAAATCATGGTGATTGGCGGCGGTCGCGTTTATGAGCAGTTCCTGCCAAAAGCGCAGAAACTGTATCTGACGCATATCGACGCAGAAGTGGAAGGCGACACCCATTTCCCGGATTACGAGCCGGATGACTGGGAATCGGTATTCAGCGAATTCCACGATGCTGATGCGCAGAACTCTCACAGCTATTGCTTTGAGATTCTGGAGCGGCGGTAATTTTGTATAGAATTTACGGCTAGTGCCGGATGCGACGCCGGTCGCGTCTTATCCGGCCTTCCTATATCAGGCTGTGTTTAAGACGCCGCCGCTTCGCCCAAATCCTTATGCCGGTTCGACGGCTGGACAAAATACTGTTTATCTTCCCAGCGCAGGCAGGTTAATGTACCACCCCAGCAGCAGCCGGTATCCAGCGCGTATATACCTTCCGGCGTACCTTTGCCCTCCAGCGATGCCCAGTGACCAAAGGCGATGCTGTATTCTTCAGCGACAGGGCCAGGAATCGCAAACCACGGTATCAGTGGGGCAGGGGCTTCTTCCGGCGATTCTTTGCTGTACATATCCAGTTGACCGTTTGGAAAGCAAAAACGCATACGGGTAAAGGCGTTGGTGATAAAACGCAGTCTTCCCAGCCCCCGCAATTCCGGTGACCAGTTATTTGGCATATCGCCGTACATGGCATCAAGGAAGAAGGGATAGGAGTCGCTCGACAGCACCGCTTCTACATCGCGTGCGCACTCTTTGGCGGTCTGCAGATCCCACTGCGGCGTGATCCCTGCGTGGGCCATCACCAACTTTTTCTCTTCGTCGATTTGCAGCAGAGGCTGGCGACGCAGCCAGTTAAGCAGCTCGTCGGCATCCGGCGCTTCCAGCAGCGGTGTCAGGCGATCTTTCGGTTTATTGCGGCTGATCCCGGCAAATACCGCCAGCAGATGCAGATCGTGATTGCCCAGCACCAGACGTACGCTGTCGCCTAAGGATTTCACATAGCGCAGAACATCCAGCGAACCCGGGCCGCGCGCGACCAGATCGCCCGTCAGCCAGAGGGTATCTTTCCCAGGGGTAAATTCTACTTTATGCAGCAATGCGATCAGTTCATCGTAACAACCATGAACGTCGCCAATAAGGTATGTCGCCATATTCTTTTAATGAATGAGTGTGGGAACGGCGAGTCGGAATACGGGAATGTCGATGCTGAAAGGGACGCCATTTTCATCGATCATTTCGTAGTGACCCTGCATGGTGCCCAGCGGGGTTTCAATGATTGCACCGCTGGTGTACTGGTACTCTTCGCCAGGCGCGATAAGTGGCTGGACGCCAACCACTCCTTCGCCCTGGACTTCGGTTTCACGGCCATTGCCATTGGTGATCAGCCAGTAACGCCCCAACAACTGCACTGGCGCTCGCCCCAGATTGCGTATGGTTACGGTATAAGCAAAAACGTAACGTTCATTATCAGGTGAAGATTGTGCCTCAATGTAGACGCTTTGAACCTGAATACACACTCGGGGCGAATTGATCATCGTTAACTCTCCTGCAAAGGCGCGTTCTCCGCCAGATAGTTCGCCATCTGGCAATATTGCGCGACAGAGATATTTTCCGCTCGCATCGCCGGGTCGATCCCCATTCCTGTGAACACCTCGACGCTAAACAGGTTGCCGAGGCTGTTACGAATGGTTTTACGACGCTGGTTAAAGGCTTCGGTGGTGATGCGGCTCAACACGCGAACATCTTTAACCGGGTGAGGCATCGTTGCATGAGGAACCAGGCGCACGACGGCGGAATCCACTTTGGGTGGTGGTGTAAAGGCTGACGGCGGTACTTCCAGTACCGGGATCACATTGCAATAGTATTGCGCCATGACGCTTAATCGACCATACGCTTTGCTGTTCGGTCCTGCAACCAGACGATTCACCACCTCTTTTTGCAACATAAAGTGCATGTCGGCAATGGCATCAGTATAGCTAAACAGATGGAACATCAACGGCGTGGAGATGTTATAAGGCAGGTTGCCGAAAACACGCAGCGGCTGACCCATTTTCTCGGCCAGTTCGCCAAAGTTAAAGGTCATCGCATCCTGCTGATAAATCGTCAGTTTCGGGCCTAAGAAAGGGTGCGTTTGCAGACGTGCCGCCAGATCGCGGTCAAGTTCGATGACCGTCAGCTGGTCCAGACGTTCGCCGACCGGTTCGGTCAATGCCGCCAGACCGGGGCCGATTTCGACCATCGCCTGGCCTTTCTGCGGGTTAATGGCAGAAACAATGCTGTCGATCACGAACTGATCGTTGAGAAAGTTTTGCCCGAAGCGTTTACGGGCTAAGTGGCCCTGGTGGACTCGATTATTCATTGGGTGTTAACAATCATTTTGATGGCGAGATTAAGCGCCGTAATAAAACTGCCGACATCGGCTTTACCACGTCCCGCCAGTTCAAGCGCGGTGCCGTGGTCCACTGATGTGCGAATAAAGGGCAGGCCCAGCGTAATGTTCACACCGCGCCCGAAGCCCTGGTATTTTAGCACGGGAAGACCCTGATCGTGGTACATCGCCAGCACGGCGTCGGCGTTATCGAGATATTTCGGCTGAAACAGGGTATCGGCAGGCAGCGGCCCGTTGAGTTTCATCCCCTGCGCCCGCAGCTCATTGAGCACCGGAATAATGGTGTCTATCTCTTCCGTACCCATATGACCGCCTTCGCCTGCGTGCGGATTCAGCCCGCAGACCAGAATGCGCGGTTCGGCAATACCAAATTTGGTCCGTAAATCGTGATGCAAAATAGCAATCACTTCGTGCAACAGTGCAGGGGTGATAGCGTCTGCGATATCGCGCAGCGGTAAATGCGTCGTTGCCAGCGCCACGCGAAGTTCTTCGGTCGCCAGCATCATCACCACCTTTTTCGCCCGCGAACGCTCTTCGAAAAACTCGGTATGACCGGTAAACGGAATGCCTGCGTCGTTAATGACGCCTTTATGCACGGGGCCTGTGATCAGCGCAGCAAATTCACCGTTCAGACAGCCATCACACGCTCGCGCCAGCGTCTCCACCACGTAATGCCCATTTTCAACCCCTAACTGCCCCGCAGTGACAGATTCACGTAGCGCGACAGGAAGTAGCGTTAATGTGCCCGTAGTTTGCGGTTGTGCAGGGGAGTTGGGGGAATAAGGGCGGAGGGTGAGCGGCAAACCGAGCATCGCTGCCCGGTCGGTAAGGAGAGTGGCATCGGCACAAATAACCAGTTCGACCGGCCACTCACGCTGTGCAAGCTGGACAACTAAGTCCGGGCCAATCCCGGCGGGCTCGCCGGGAGTGATCACAACACGTTGGGTTTTAACCATTAGTTGCTCAGGATTTTAACGTAGGCGCTGGCACGTTGTTCCTGCATCCAGCTTGCTGCTTCTTCCGAGAACTTACGGTTCATCAGCATGCGGTATGCACGATCTTTCTGCGCAGCGTCGGTTTTATCGACATTACGGGTATCCAGCAGTTCGATTAAATGCCAGCCGAATGAAGAGTGAACCGGTGCACTCATTTGACCTTTGTTCAGGCGAGTCAGGGCGTCACGGAAGGCCGGATCGAAAATATCTGGTGTAGCCCAGCCGAGATCGCCGCCCTGGTTAGCAGAACCTGGATCCTGAGAGAACTCTTTCGCTGCGGCAGCAAAAGTCGTTTTACCACTCTTGATATCAGCAGCAATCTGTTCCAGTTTCACACGGGCCTGTTCGTCAGTCATGATCGGCGACGGTTTCAGCAGAATATGGCGAGCATGAACTTCGGTCACCGAGATATTTTTGCTTTCGCCGCGCAGGTCGTTAACTTTCAGAATATGGAAGCCAACGCCGGAACGAATCGGGCCAACAATGTCGCCTTTCTTCGCGGTGCTTAATGCCTGGGCGAAGATCCCGGGCAACTCCTGAATACGGCCCCAGCCCATCTGGCCGCCGTTCAGCGCCTGCTGGTCGGCAGAATGAGCAATCGCCAGCTTACCGAAATCAGCGCCGTTACGCGCCTGATCGACAATGGCGCGCGCCTGGCTTTCCGCTTCGTTCACCTGATCAGAGGTCGGGTTTTCCGGCAGCGGGATCAGGATGTGGCTCAGGTTCAGCTCAGTGCTGGCGTCGTTTTGGTTACCCACCTGCTGCGCCAGGGATTCGACTTCCTGCGGCAGGATGGTGATGCGACGACGCACCTCGTTGTTACGCACTTCAGAGATAATCATCTCTTTGCGGATCTGGTTACGATAGGTGTTGTAGTTCAGTCCATCGTAAGCCAGACGGCTGCGCATCTGATCCAGCGTCATGTTGTTCTGTTTCGCGATGTTAGCAATCGCCTGATCCAGCTGCTCATCGGAGATTTTCACTCCCATTTTCTGCCCCATCTGCAGGATGATTTGATCCATGATCAAACGTTCCATGATTTGGTGGCGCAGCGTCGCGTCATCAGGAAGTTGCTGCCTTGCCTGAGCAGCGTTCAGTTTTACCGACTGCATTAATCCATCAACGTCGCTTTCCAGCACGACGCCGTTATTGACGACGGCTGCGACTTTATCGACTACCTGGGGGGCAGCGAAACTGGTATTCGCGATCATGGCGATACCGAGAAGCAGCGTTTTCCAGTTCTTCATACTTTTTCCATTTCAATTAACCGCACTGCGGATTACGTGGTAAATCAACAAATCACAAAGTGTTTTGATACGGCAGAATGTTCGAACGCAGCATCTCTTGCGTACCCAGACCGTAGTTGGAGCTCAGGCCGCGAAGTTCGATGTTAAAGCCGATTGCATTGTCATATACCGCATGTTGTTTATCGTTATCCCAACCGTTCAGCTTCCGCTCGTAACCGACGCGAATTGCATAGCAGCAGGAGCTGTATTGCACACCTAACATAGAGTCGGCTTGCTTGTTCGCATTGGTGTCGTAGTAGTAGGCCCCAACAATGGACCAACGATCGGCAATTGGCCAGCTGGCGACAGCACCTACCTGCGAAATACCATTCTTATATTGCTCAGCAGTGGAATAGTACTTAGGCAGCGTAGCCTGAATATATTCCGGGCTGGCGTAACGGTAATTCAGCTGTACCAGACGGTCTTCATCCCGACGGTATTCAATGCTGGAGTTACTGGTCGCTACGTTATCCAGACGTGTATCGTACTGAATCCCGCCACGCAATCCCCAACGCTCGGAGATACGCCAGTAAGTATCGCCTGCCCACACCAGTGAACCCGTTTTGTCGTCATTCTCCCATGTTATGTTGTCATCGCCAGTGCGAGACTCCGTGAAATAGTAGATTTGACCAACGGAAATATTAAAACGTTCAACGGCAGCATCATCATATATGCGAGATGTGACACCGGTCGTCACCTGGTTAGCGGAGGCAATACGGTCAAGACCGCCGTAAGTCCGGTCCCGGAACAGGCCAGAGTAGTCAGATTGCAGCAGAGACGAGTCGTAGTTATAGATGTCGCTCTGATCGCGATACGGCACGTACAAATACTGCGCGCGCGGTTCCAGCGTTTGGGTATAACCCGGAGCCAGCATTTCCATATCGCGTTCAAAGACCATTTTGCCGTCAACTTTGAATTGCGGCATTACGCGGTTAACGGATTCGTCCAGCTTGGTCGTGTTTCTGGAGTTATACCAGTCAAGATTGGTTTGCTGATAATGGGTTGCCAGCAACTTCGCTTCGGTATTGATGCTGCCCCAGTTATTAGAGAGCGGCAAATTGATGGTCGGTTCCAGGTGAACACGGGTTGCTTCAGGCATGTCGTCTCTGGTGTTAACAAAGTGCACTGCCTGGCCGTAAATACGCGTATCAAACGGACCAACATCATTCTGGTAGTAATTAACGTCTAACTGCGGCTCTGCCGAGTAGCTACTGGTGTTCTGTTCGCTGAAAACCTGGAACTGCTTGGTTGAAACGGTGGCATTGAAGTTTTGCACCGCATAGCCAACGCTGAATTTTTGCGTTGCGTAGCCGTCAGTACTGGAACCGTACTTGTTATCGAAATCATTGAAGTAGCTAGGATCGCTGACCTTGGTGTAGTCGACGTTGAAACGCCACACCTGATCCATGACCCCGGAGTGGTTCCAGTAGAATAACCAACGACGTGAACTGTCATCGTTCGGGTGTTCATCTTCATAGACTTTATCTGAAGGCAGATAGTCCAGTTCCATCAAGCCAGCGCCCGCTTGGGAGAGGTAGCGGAATTCGTTCTCCCACATGATGTTGCCACGACGATGCATATAATGCGGCGTGATGGTGGCATCCATATTTGGCGCGATGTTCCAGTAATATGGCAGGTAGAACTCAAAGTAGTTGGTGGTGGTGTACTTGGCGTTCGGGATCAAGAAACCAGAGCGACGTTTGTCACCCACCGGCAACTGCAAATAGGGGCTATAAAAGATCGGTACCGGACCCACCTTAAAGCGGGCGTTCCAGATCTCCGCAACTTGTTCTTCGCGGTCATGAATAATTTCGCTACCTACCACGCTCCAGGTGTCAGAACCCGGCAGACAAGAGGTAAAGCTACCGTTATCCAGAATGGTATAGCGGTTTTCGCCACGTTGTTTCATCAGGTCCGCTTTACCGCGACCCTGGCGACCCACCATCTGGTAATCACCTTCCCAGACGTTGGTATCTTTGGTGTTCAGATTCGCCCAGCCTTTCGGCCCTTTGAGGATCACCTGGTTATCGTCGTAATGGACATTACCGAGCGCATCAACGGTACGTACCGGCTCCGGTTGTCCTGGTGCCTCTTTTTGATGGAGCTGCACTTCGTCGGCCTGCAGACGGCTGTTACCCTGCATGATATCCACGCTGCCAGTAAACACGGCGTCATCCGGGTAGTCCCCTTTCGCGTGGTCAGCATTGATAGTCACGGGTAAGTCATTGGTATCGCCCTGTACCAGAGGACGGTCATAGCTTGGCACGCCCAACATGCACTGTGAGGCGAGGTCGGCTGCCAGTCCCTGTTGACTATAAAGGGCGGTGGCAATCATGGTGGCCAGGAGAGTGGGGATACGTTTTTTCATACGTTGATTTTATTGTTCCATCATCGGTAACGTTGCGCGTGACAAACGGTCAGAGACTAACGTACTCGTCATCTCTACGCTAGTGTTAATCCTGTCCGAATAGCGTCAGTGGTGTTAGGCACGGCATTGAATGACAGGTATGATAATGCAAATTATAGGCGATGTCCCACAATTGACCGCAGCCGGAAAACGGTAAAAGCACCTTTATATTGTGGGAGATAGCCCTGATATCCGTGTGTCGATTTGGGGAATATATGCAGTATTGGGGAAAAATCATTGGCGTGGCCGTGGCCTTACTGATGGGCGGCGGCTTTTGGGGCGTAGTGTTAGGCCTGTTAATTGGCCATATGTTTGATAAAGCCCGTAGCCGTAAAATGGCGTGGTTCGCCAACCAGCGTGAGCGTCAGGCGCTGTTTTTTGCCACCACTTTTGAAGTGATGGGGCATTTAACCAAATCCAAAGGTCGCGTCACGGAGGCTGATATTCATATCGCCAGCCAGTTGATGGACCGAATGAATCTTCATGGCGCTTCCCGTACTGCGGCGCAAAATGCGTTCCGGGTGGGAAAATCAGACAATTACCCGCTGCGCGAAAAGATGCGCCAGTTTCGCAGTGTCTGCTTTGGTCGTTTTGACTTAATTCGTATGTTTCTGGAGATCCAGATTCAGGCGGCGTTTGCTGATGGTTCACTGCACCCGAATGAACGGGCGGTGCTGTATGTTATTGCTGAAGAATTAGGGATCTCCCGCGCCCAGTTTGACCAGTTTTTGCGCATGATGCAGGGCGGTGCACAGTTTGGCGGCGGTTATCAGCAGCAATCTGGCGGTGGTAACTGGCAGCAAGCGCAGCGTGGCCCGACGCTGGAAGATGCCTGTAATGTGCTGGGCGTGAAGCCGACGGATGATGCGACCACCATCAAACGTGCCTACCGTAAGCTGATGAGTGAACACCATCCCGATAAGCTGGTGGCGAAAGGTTTGCCGCCTGAGATGATGGAGATGGCGAAGCAGAAAGCGCAGGAAATTCAGCAGGCATATGAGCTGATAAAGCAGCAGAAAGGGTTTAAATAAGTTTTAAACTGTAGGCCTGATAAGACGCGGCCCGCGTCGCATCAGGCAATCGGCGCACAATTGCCGGATGCGGCGTGAACGCCTTATCCGCCTACCGAACTGCGCCAGCGTGACGATTAAAAATCCGCTGGCGCTTTAAACGTCATACTATTGCCATACGCCGGATGGGTAATCGTCAACATCTCTGCATGTAGCAACAAACGCGGTGCCATCGCTCTCGCTTCTGGTGATGCATAAAAACGATCGCCGAGAATCGGATGCCCCAGCGCCAGCATATGCACACGCAATTGATGCGAACGCCCGGTAATCGGTTTTAACACCACTCTTGCCGTGTTATCCGCCGCATACTCCACCACTTCATATTCCGTCTGCGCAGGTTTACCCGTTTCGTAACAGACTTTCTGTTTCGGGCGGTTTGGCCAGTCGCAAATCAGCGGCAGATCCACCAGACCTTCTGCGGGGGATGGATGCCCCCAGACGCGGGCCACATACTGCTTTTTCGGCTCGCGCTCGCGGAACTGGCGTTTTAACTCCCGCTCCGCGGCTTTGGTCAGCGCCACTACAATCACGCCGCTGGTAGCCATATCCAGACGATGCACCGATTCTGCCTGCGGATAATCACGCTGAATGCGCGTCATCACGCTGTCTTTGTGCTCTTCCAGACGACCCGGCACCGACAACAAACCGCTCGGCTTGTTGACCACCATAATATGGTCATCCTGATACAGGATAACCAACCAGGGTTCCTGCGGTGGATTGTAGTTTTCCATCCCCATTTTCGGCTCCGTTACTGATGCGTTACAACGATCAAACGCAGGGCATCCAGACGCCAACCTGCCTGATCCAGGCTTTCCATTACCTGCTGACGGTTGCTCTCAATGGCGGTCAGTTCGTCGTCACGAATGTTCGGGTTCACTGCACGCAGAGCTTCCAGACGAGACAGCTCGGCAGACAGTTTTTCGTCGGCTTCGTTACGCGCTGCATCAATCAATGCACGGGCAGATTTCTCGATCTGCGCTTCACCCAGTTGAAGGATAGCGTGAACATCCTGCTGCACGGCGTTAACCAGTTTGCTGCCGGTGTGACGGTTAACCGCGTTAAGCTGGCGGTTAAAGGTTTCAAACTCTACCTGCGCCGCCAGGTTGTTGCCGTTTTTATCCAGCAGCATACGTACCGGCGTCGGTGGCAGGAAGCGGTTGAGCTGCAACTGCTTCGGAGCCTGGGCTTCAACCACATAAATCAGTTCCACCAACAGCGTACCTACCGGCAACGCTTTGTTTTTTAACAGTGAAATCGTGCTGCTACCGGTATCGCCAGAAAGAATCAGATCCAGACCGTTGCGGATCAGCGGATGCTCCCAGGTAATAAACTGTGCATCTTCACGCGCCAGTGCCACTTCACGATCAAAGGTGATGGTGATGCCATCTTCCGACAGGCCAGGGAAGTCCGGCACCAGCATATGATCGGACGGGGTCAGCACGATCATGTTGTCGCCGCGATCGTCCTGATTGATACCGATAATATCGAACAGGTTCATGGCGAAGGCGATCAGGTTGGTATCGTCATCCTGCTCTTCAATGCTTTCTGCCAGTGCCTGGGCTTTTTCGCCACCGTTGGAGTGGATTTCCAGCAGGCGATCACGCCCCTGTTCCAGTTGTGCTTTCAGCGCTTCATGTTGCTCGCGGCAGTTTTTGATCAGATCGTCAAAGCCTTCGGTTTGATCCGGTGAAGCCAGATAGTTAATCAGATCGTTGTATACGCTATCGTAAATAGTGCGTCCGGTCGGGCAGGTGTGCTCAAATGCATCCAGACCTTCGTGATACCAGCGCACCAGCACCGACTGAGCGGTTTTCTCCAGATAAGGCACATGGATCTGAATATCGTGCGCCTGGCCGATACGATCCAGACGACCAATACGCTGCTCCAGTAGATCCGGGTTGAATGGCAGGTCAAACATCACCATGTGGCTGGCGAACTGGAAGTTACGTCCTTCAGAACCGATTTCTGAGCACAGCAGTACCTGTGCGCCGGTGTCTTCTTCGGCAAACCAGGCGGCAGCGCGGTCACGTTCGATAATCGACATACCTTCGTGGAACACCGCAGCGCGAATACCTTCACGTTCGCGCAGTACCTGCTCCAGTTGCAGCGCAGTGGCAGCTTTGGCGCAGATCACCAGCACTTTCTGAGAGCGATGGCTGGTCAGGTAGCCCATCAGCCACTCAACGCGCGGATCGAAGTTCCACCAGGTGGCGTTATCACCTTCAAATTCCTGATAAATACGCTCCGGGTAGAGCATATCGCGAGCACGATCTTCCGCACTTTTACGTGCGCCCATAATGCCGGAGACTTTAATAGCCGTCTGATACTGCGTCGGTAGCGGCAGTTTAATGGTGTGCAGCTCGCGTTTCGGGAATCCTTTCACACCGTTACGCGTGTTACGGAACAGCACGCGGCTGGTGCCGTGGCGATCCATCAGCATCGAAACCAGCTCCTGACGGGCGCTCTGGGCATCTTCGCTGTCGCTGTTTGCTGCCTGCAACAGCGGCTCGATATCCTGCTCGCCGATCATCTCGCCGAGCATGTTCAGTTCGTCATTGCTCAGTTTGTTACCTGCCAGCAGCATGGCAACGGCGTCCGCAACCGGACGATAATTTTTCTGCTCTTCAACGAACTGCGCAAAATCGTGGAAACGGTTCGGGTCCAGCAGACGCAGACGGGCGAAGTGGCTTTCCATCCCCAGCTGTTCCGGGGTCGCGGTCAGCAGCAGAACGCCCGGCACGTGCTCTGCCAGTTGTTCAATGGCCTGATATTCACGGCTTGGCGCATCTTCGCTCCACACCAGGTGATGCGCTTCATCGACCACCAGCAGGTCCCATTCGGCTTCACAGAGATGTTCCAGGCGCTGTTTGCTACGACGGGCAAAATCCAGCGAGCAAATCACCAGCTGTTCGGTGTCGAACGGGTTGTAAGCATCGTGCTGAGCTTCGGCATAACGCTCATCATCAAATAGCGCAAAGCGCAGGTTGAAACGGCGCAGCATTTCTACCAGCCACTGATGCTGTAAGGTTTCCGGGACGATAATTAGCACACGTTCAGCAGCGCCAGAGAGCAGTTGCTGATGCAGGATCATCCCGGCTTCAATGGTTTTCCCTAAACCCACTTCGTCAGCCAGCAGGACGCGCGGCGCGTGGCGGCGACCAACATCATGAGCGATGTTGAGCTGATGCGGAATCAGGCTGGTACGCTGACCGCGCAGGCCGCTGTACGGCATACGGAACTGTTCGCTGGAATACTTACGCGCGCGATAACGCAGCGCAAAGCGGTCCATACGGTCAATCTGCCCGGCAAACAGACGGTCCTGCGGTTTGCTGAACACCAGTTTGCTATCAAGGAAAACTTCACGCAGGGCTACGCCGGACTCTTCAGTATCCAGGCGAGTACCGATATAGGTCAGCAAGCCATTTTCTTCTTTTACTTCTTCGACTTGCATCTGCCAGCCGTCATGGCTGGTAATAGTATCACCAGGGTTGAACATCACGCGGGTCACGGGGGAATCACTGCGTGCGTACAGACGGTTTTCACCAGTAGATGGGAAAAGTAAAGTGACAGTTCGCGCATCCACCGCGACAACGGTTCCAAGTCCCAATTCGCTTTCTGTATCGCTGATCCAGCGTTGACCAAGTGTAAAAGGCATATGTGTTCGGCTCTATATCTTTAATTGCAGGCAATAACCACCCGCTACCGTGCTTATGAGGTAGTGGTGTTATTCAGGTCCAGGAATGGAAAGGGCGCTATGGTACTGGATGGCAAAGCATTCGTCACGCATCAAAATGGTATCTGGCGAACTCTTTTTTTTGCTCAAAATAGCCCAAGTTGCCCGGTCATAAGTGTAGCAAAATTATCCTCAATAAAAGGGAGTATTCCCTCCGCCACGGGTTGTAGCTGGCGGGTCAGATAGTGTTCGTAATCCAGTGGCGAACGTTGGTAGTCCAGCGGCTCCGGGCCGTTGGTGGTCCATACGTACTTAATGGTGCCGCGATTCTGATATTGCAAGGGGCGACCGCGCTTTTGATTTTCTTCATCGGCAAGGCGAGCGGCGCGTACATGAGGCGGAACATTACGCTGATATTCGCTCAGCGGACGGCGAAGGCGTTTACGGTAAACCAGCCGCGCATCCAGTTCACCCGCCATCAGTTTGTCGATGGTTTGGCGGACGTACTCCTGATATGGCTCGTTGCGGAAGATACGCAGGTACAGCTCCTGCTGAAACTGCTGGGCCAGCGGCGTCCAGTCGGTGCGCACGGTTTCCAGTCCTTTAAACACCATCCGCTGCTTGTCGCCCTCCTGAATCAGCCCGGCGTAGCGCTTTTTACTGCCGGTATCAGCTCCGCGAATGGTTGGCATAAGAAAACGGCAGAAATGAGTTTCATACTCCAGTTCTAATGCGCTGGTCAGCCGTTGTTTTTGCAGCGTTTCCGCCCACCAGGCGTTAACGTGCTGCACCAGTGCACGACCGATTTTCGCCGCCTCTTCTTCCGAATGTGCACCTTTTAGCCAGACAAAAGTCGAGTCGGTATCTCCGTAGATAACGTCGTAGCCCTGCGTTTCAATCAATGCTTTGGTTTGCCGCATGATCTGATGACCACGCATGGTGATCGACGATGCCAGGCGCGGATCGAAGAAGCGGCAGGCGGTGGTGCCGAGCACGCCATAAAAGGCATTCATAATGATCTTCAGCGCCTGCGAAAGCGGCTTATTACCCTGACGTTTGGCTTCATCGCGCCCGTGCCAGATGTTAGTCACAATCTCCGGCAGGCAATGTTTCTCCCGTGAGAACCAGGCATCGAGAAAACCTTCGGTACTGTGCTCTGGATCAGGTTGCGCCATGCCTTCAACCAGCCCGACGGGATCAATCAGAAAGGTGCGGATGATCGACGGGTACAGGCTTTTATAGTCCAGCACCAGCACTGAATCATAAAGCCCTGGCCGTGAATCCATCACGTAGCCGCCAGGGCTGGCGTGCGGTGGCACTTCGCCGAGATTAGGCGCGACATAACCAGCGCGATGCATTCGCGGAAAATAGAGATGACCAAACGCTGCCACCGAACCGCCGTGCCGATCCACCGGCAGGCCGTTCACCGTTGCTCGTTCGAGTAAAAATGGCATGATTTCAGTTTTGTGGAAGATCTGCGTCACCAGCTCGCAATCTTTCAGGTTATAAGTTGCCAGCGCAGGTTTATCTTCGGCGAAACGGCGGTCAATTTCGTCCATTCGATCCCACGGGTTATCGATAGATTTTCCTTCGCCTAATAGCTCCTGAGCGACAGTTTCCAGCGAGAATGAAGAGAAATTCCAGAACGCGGATTTCAGCGCCTCGATACCGTCGATAATTAGCCGACCTTTAGCCTGGGCAAAAAAGACGCCGTTTTTAAAGCCGTGCTCGCGCCACTCCAGCTCGCTATTATCGCGCCCAAGACGCAGCGGAAGACGGTAACGCTCGGCATGTTTTTGCAGCATTCGCAGATCGAACTGCACCATGTTCCAACCGATGATCACATCAGGATCGTAGTTGGCAAACCAGGCGTTGAGTTTTTCCAGCAACTGCGGGCGGCTGGCGACGTATTCCAGTTCGAAATCAAGCGAGGAGGCGTCGCCATTCTCCGGCCCCAGCATATAAACGATGCGCTGCCCGCAGCCTTCCAGGCCGATGCAGTACAGCTCACCGTGGCGGGTGGTTTCAATATCTATAGAAACCCACTTGAGCGGCGGACGATAGTCGGGATGCGGTTTCAGACGGGCATTAACGATAGTGCCATTGTGCATATCACCCTCGACCCACACCGGTGAGGTGATAAACCGCTCCATCAGATAGCGTTCTGGCGGGCGCACATCGGCCTCGTAGACGGTAACGCCACCTTCACGCAGGCGCTTTTCGTAATTCATCAATTGGCGATGGGCGCGACAGTAAAGGCCATACACCGGCTGGCGGTGAAAATCCTTTAACGCCAGCGGTGTCAGGCGAAAGCCTTGTTCACCCTGCAAAATATGCTGAGCGCGGGGAACCTGATCGGCGGGAATAAACGCCACGGACTCTTGCGGTGCAAGCGTAACCTGCAACGGCCCGTTGTCCGTCGCCAGCCAGAAGGAGACTTCTGTCCCTTGCGGGGTGTCCCGCCAGTGTCGGGTTAAGATAAAACCTGCCTGCGCCACGCTGAAAATCCATCAAAAAACCAGGCTTGAGTATAGCCTGGTTTCGTTTGATTGGCTGTGGTTTTATACAGTCATTACTGCCCGTAATATGCCTTCGCGCCATGCTTACGCAGATAGTGTTTATCCAGCAGCGTTTGCTGCATATCCGGTAACTGCGGCGCTAACTGACGGCAGAATATCCCCATATAAGCGACCTCTTCCAGCACGATGGCGTTATGCACCGCATCTTCGGCATTTTTGCCCCATGCAAACGGGCCGTGGGAATGGACCAGAACGCCGGGCATTTGCGCTGCATCGATACCCTGTTTTTCAAAGGTTTCTACGATGACGTTACCGGTTTCCCACTCATATTCGCCGTTGATTTCTGCGTCGGTCATTTTGCGGGTGCAGGGAATGGTGCCGTAGAAATAGTCGGCGTGGGTGGTGCCGGTTGCTGGAATCGACTGACCCGCCTGCGCCCAGATGGTGGCGTGGCGCGAGTGCGTATGCACAATGCCGCCAATGGAGGGGAATGCCTGATAGAGCAGCCGGTGAGTTGGCGTGTCGGAGGAGGGCTTTTTCGTACCTTCAACCACTTCACCGGTTTCGATGCTAACCACGACCATATCGTCAGCGGTCATGACGCTGTAATCGACGCCGGAAGGTTTGATCACAAAGACGCCGCGCTCGCGATCAACGGCGCTGACGTTGCCCCATGTGAGCGTGACCAGGTTGTGTTTTGGCAGCGCCAGGTTGGCTTCTAATACCTGGCGTTTGAGATCTTCTAACATGTTGACTCCTGAGAGGTCGTTTCCCCTCACCCCGGCCCTCTCCCCAAAGGGGCGAGGGGGAAAACAATGCCGGATGCGCTTTGCTTATCCGGCCTACAAAATCGCAGCGTGTAGGCCAGATAAGACGCGTCAGCGTCGCATCAGGCGTTACATACCTGATGTGGCTACTTAGCGACGAAATCCGTAATACACTTCGTTCCAGCGCAGTGCGTCTTTAAACGCTGGCAGGCGGGTGTCGTTATCAATCACCGTGATTTCAATGTCGTGCATCTCGGCGAACTGGCGCATATCGTTGAGGTTCAGCGCATGGCTGAAGACGGTATGGTGCGCGCCACCAGCAAGGATCCACGCTTCGGAAGCAGTTGGCAGATCCGGTTGCGCTTTCCACAGCGCATTCGCCACCGGCAGTTTCGGCAGGGAGTGCGGTGTTTTCACCGTGTCGATACAGTTAACCAGCAGACGGTAACGATCGCCGAGATCAATCAGGCTGGCGACAATCGCTGGACCGGTTTGGGTATTGAAGATCAGTCGGGCAGGATCGTCCTTACCACCAATACCGAGATGCTGAACGTCGAGGATCGGTTTCTCTTCTACGGCAATCGACGGGCAGACTTCCAGCATATGGGAGCCGAGCACCAGGTCATTACCTTTCTCGAAGTGATAGGTGTAGTCCTCCATAAAGGAGGTGCCGCCCTGCAGACCGGTTGACATCACCTTCATGATGCGAAGCAGGGCGGCGGTTTTCCAGTCGCCTTCGCCCGCAAAGCCGTAACCCTGCTGCATCAGACGCTGTACGGCCAGACCTGGAAGCTGTTTCAGACCGTGCAAATCTTCAAAGGTGGTGGTGAACGCGTGGAAGCCACCTTGTTCCAGGAAACGCTTCATCCCCAGCTCAATACGCGCCGCTTCCAGCACGTTCTGTCGTTTTTCGCCGTGGATTTGTGTGGCAGGCGTCATGGTGTAGCAGCTTTCGTACTCATCGACCAGCGCGTTAACATCGCCGTCGCTGATGGAGTTCACCACCTGCACCAGATCGCCAACCGCCCAGGTATTGACGGAGAAACCGAACTTGATCTGTGCGGCAACTTTATCACCATCGGTGACCGCTACTTCACGCATGTTATCGCCAAAACGGCAGACTTTCAGATGACGGGTATCCTGTTTAGAGACCGCCTGGCGCATCCAGGAGCCGATACGCTCATGGGCTTGTTTATCCTGCCAGTGACCGGTAACCACGGCATGTTGCTGACGCATACGCGCGCCAATGAAGCCGAACTCGCGACCGCCATGTGCAGTCTGGTTCAGGTTCATAAAGTCCATATCGATACTGTCCCACGGCAGCGCCGCGTTAAACTGGGTGTGGAATTGCAGCAACGGTTTGTTGAGCATGGTCAGGCCGTTGATCCACATTTTGGCCGGGGAGAAGGTGTGCAGCCACACCACCAGACCAGCGCAACGATCGTCGTAATTCGCGTCGCGGCAAATAGCGGTGATTTCATCCGGCGTGGTGCCCAGCGGTTTCAACACTAGTTTGCAGGGCAGTTTCGCTTCCGTATTCAGCGCATTAACAACGTGCTCGGCATGTTGGGTGACCTGACGCAGGGTTTCCGGGCCATACAGATGCTGGCTGCCAATGACAAACCACACTTCATAATTATCAAAAATCGTCATTATCGTGTCCTTATAGAGTCGCAACGGCCTGGGCAGCCTGTGCCGGGGCGGAAGTTGGAAGATAGTGTTGTTCGGCGCTCATCGCCCATTGCTGATAGCGGCGATAAAGCTGTTCAAAGCGTTGTGCCTGTTCGCTGCGCGGTTGCAGGGTTTTCTCTACCGCACTGGCCATTTTTTGCTGGGCTGATGGGATGTCTGCGTGCACTTTCGCGGCGACGGCAGCAAAAATCGCCGCACCGAGCGCACAGCACTGGTCAGAGGCAACAATTTGCAGCGGGCGATTCAGCACGTCGCAGCAGGCCTGCATAATGACCTGGTTTTTCCGCGCGATGCCGCCCAGCGCCATCACGTTATTGACGGCGATCCCCTGATCGGTAAAGCACTCCATGATTGCGCGTGCGCCAAAGGCGGTGGCAGCAATCAAACCGCCGAACAGCAGCGGAGCGTCGGTAGCGAGGTTAAGATCGGTAATCACCCCTTTCAGGCGTTGGTTAGCGTTCGGTGTGCGGCGGCCGTTAAACCAGTCGAGCACCACCGGCAGGTGATCCAGAGACGGATTTTTGGCCCATGCTTCGGTCAGCGCCGGAAGCAGTTGTTTCTGGCTGGCGTTGATTTGCGCTTTCAGTTCCGGATGCTGGGCGGCAAGCTGTTCCAGCGGCCAGCCGAGTACGCGACCAAACCAGGCGTAGATATCACCAAACGCCGATTGGCCTGCTTCCAGACCGATAAATCCAGGTACCACGCTGCCATCAACCTGACCGCAAATACCTTTCACTGCCCGCTCGCCAACGCTCTGTTTGTCGGCAATCAGAATGTCGCAGGTGGAAGTACCGATAACTTTTACCAGTGCGTTAGGCTGTGCGCCTGCGCCAACTGCGCCCATATGGCAGTCAAACGCGCCGCCGGAAATCACCACGCTTTCAGGCAGGCCGAGACGCTGCGCCCATTCCGGGCATAAGGTGCCCACCGGAATATCGGCAGTCCAGGTGTCAGTGAACAGCGGGGAAGGCAAATGGCGATTGAGGATCGGGTCCAGCTCATCAAAGAAACTGGCTGGCGGCAAGCCACCCCAGCTTTCGTGCCATAGCGACTTATGCCCGGCGCTGCAACGTCCGCGACGAATATCCTGCGGGCGGGTGGTACCGGAAAGCAGAGCTGGCACCCAGTCGCACAGCTCAATCCACGATGCGGCAGATTGCGCCACGGCGGTGTCCTGGCGAGTCACATGCAGGATTTTTGCCCAGAACCATTCGCTGGAATAAATACCGCCAATGTAGCGGGAGTAGTCAACGTTGCCCGGCGCGTGGCACAAACGGGTAATCTCTTCCGCTTCTTCAACCGCAGTGTGGTCTTTCCACAATACGAACATCGCGTTCGGGTTTTCGGCAAACTCCGGGCGCAGCGCCAGCACGTTACCGTCGGCATCAATCGGTGCGGGCGTCGAGCCGGTTGTGTCAACGCCAATCCCGACCACAGCTGCGCGCTGTTCGACGCTAAGCTCTGCAAGCACGGTTTTCAGTGCCGCTTCCATTGACTCAATGTAGTCACGCGGATGATGACGGAACTGGTTATTCGGGGCATCACAAAATTGCCCTTTTTGCCAACGGGGATACCACTCTACGCTGGTGGCGATCTCTTCACCGCTGGCGCAGTCCACCGCCAAAGCTCGCACAGAATCACTGCCAAAATCGAGGCCAATTGCAATCGCCATCGTTTCACTCCATCCAAAAAAACGGGTATGGAGAAACAGTAGAGAGTTGCGATAAAAAGCGTCAGGTAGGATCCGCTAATCTTATGGATAAAAATGCTATGGCATAGCAAAGTGTGACGCCGTGCAAATAATCAATGTGGACTTTTCTGCCGTGATTATAGACACTTTTGTTACGCGTTTTTGTCATGGCTTTGGTCCCGCTTTGTTACAGAATGCTTTTAATAAGCGGGGTTACCGGTTGGGTTAGCGAGAAGAGCCAGTAAAAGACGCAGTGACGGCAATGTCTGATGCAATATGGACAATTGGTTTCTTCTCTGAATGGCGGGAGTATGAAAAGTATGGCTGAAGCGCAAAATGATCCCCTGCTGCCGGGATACTCGTTTAATGCCCATCTGGTGGCGGGTTTAACGCCGATTGAGGCCAACGGTTATCTCGATTTTTTTATCGACCGACCGCTGGGAATGAAAGGTTATATTCTCAATCTCACCATTCGCGGTCAGGGGGTGGTGAAAAATCAGGGACGAGAATTTGTTTGCCGACCGGGTGACATTTTGCTGTTCCCGCCAGGAGAGATTCATCACTACGGTCGTCATCCGGAGGCTCGCGAATGGTATCACCAGTGGGTTTACTTTCGTCCGCGCGCCTACTGGCATGAATGGCTTAACTGGCCGTCAATATTTGCCAATACGGGTTTCTTTCGCCCGGATGAAGCGCACCAGCCGCATTTCAGCGACCTGTTTGGGCAAATCATTAACGCCGGGCAAGGGGAAGGGCGCTATTCGGAGCTGCTGGCGATAAATCTGCTTGAGCAATTGTTACTGCGGCGCATGGAAGCGATTAACGAGTCGCTCCATCCACCGATGGATAATCGGGTACGCGAGGCTTGTCAGTACATCAGCGATCACCTGGCAGACAGCAATTTTGATATCGCCAGCGTCGCACAGCATGTTTGCTTGTCACCGTCGCGTCTGTCACATCTTTTCCGCCAGCAGTTAGGGATTAGCGTCTTAAGCTGGCGCGAGGACCAACGTATCAGCCAGGCGAAGCTGCTTTTGAGCACCACCCGGATGCCTATCGCCACCGTCGGTCGCAATGTTGGTTTTGACGATCAACTCTATTTCTCGCGAGTATTTAAAAAATGCACCGGGGCCAGCCCGAGCGAGTTCCGTGCCGGTTGTGAAGAAAAAGTGAATGATGTAGCCGTCAAGTTGTCATAATTGGTAACGAATCAGACAATTGACGGCTTGACGGAGTAGCATAGGGTTTGCAGAATCCCTGCTTCGTCCATTTGACAGGCACATTATGCAAGCATTGCTGGAACACTTTATTACCCAATCTACCGTGTATTCATTGATGGCGGTGGTGTTGGTGGCCTTTCTGGAGTCGCTGGCGCTGGTCGGTTTGATTCTACCCGGTACGGTGCTGATGGCGGGGCTGGGAGCGCTGATTGGCAGCGGCGAGTTAAGTTTCTGGCACGCCTGGCTGGCAGGGATCGTCGGTTGCCTGCTGGGCGACTGGATCTCCTTCTGGCTGGGCTGGCGTTTTAAAAAGCCGTTGCATCGCTGGTCATTTCTGAAGAAAAACAAAGTATTACTCGATAAAACTGAACATGCGTTGCATCAACACAGCATGTTCACCATTCTGGTCGGTCGTTTTGTTGGCCCGACGCGTCCGCTGGTGCCAATGGTGGCGGGAATGCTGGATCTGCCGGTGGCAAAATTTATCACGCCAAATATTATTGGCTGCCTGTTATGGCCGCCGTTTTACTTCCTGCCGGGGATTCTGGCGGGCGCGGCGATCGATATTCCTGCCGGAATGCAGAGCGGTGAGTTTAAATGGTTGCTGCTGGCAACAGCGGTATTTTTGTGGGTTGGTGGCTGGCTGTGCTGGCGGTTATGGCGCAGCGGTAAAGCGACTGACCGTTTGAGTCATTATTTGTCCCGCGGTCGTTTGTTGTGGCTGACGCCGTTGATTTCTGCCATCGGCGTGGTGGCGCTGGTGGTGTTAATTCGCCACCCGTTGATGCCGGTGTATATCGATATTTTGCGTAAAGTGGTTGGGGTTTAGGGCGGGTTGCCTGATGCGACGCTTGCCGCGTCTTATCAGGCCTACAAAACGCACTGTCCGTAGGTCGGATAAGGCGTTCACGCCGCATCCGACAGTGCATACTAACCCGTAATCCCCAATAGTGCCGAAGCTCTCGCCTTACCGCTCAACAACTCATCGGTCTTACCCTGCCAGGCGATACGCCCGTCGGCGACCACCACCGAGCGCGTGGCAATCCGCGCCGCATCTTCCACGCTGTGCGACACCATCAATAGCGTCATTTTTTGCTGCTGGCAGCTCGTGCTCACCAGCGTCAGCATCTCCTGACGCAGCGCCGGATCGAGCGCAGAAAACGGTTCATCGAGCAATAAAATCGGTTGTTCGCGTACCAGACAACGCGCTAACGCCACGCGCTGTCGCTGACCGCCGGAAAGCTCGCCCGGTAACCGCGCCATTAAATTATCAATCCCCATCTGACGGGCAATCGCGTGCATTTTCTCCTGCTGTGCCGCGTTCAGCTTCAGTCCTGGATTAAGCCCCAGCCCGATGTTCTGCGCGACCGTCAGGTGGCTGAACAGGTTGTTCTCCTGAAACAGCATCGACACCGGACGGCGTGACGGCGGCATAGTTGTGTGATCTACGCCATCGATAGTCAGCGAACCGCTGGCTGGCGTCAGAAAACCGGCAATCAAATTCAGCAGGGTACTTTTACCCGCGCCGCTTGGCCCGAGGATCGCCACCTGCTCGCCGCGTTCCACCGTTAAGCTAAAACGCATCGGCAAATGGTGATAAAGCCAGGTGATATCAGTCAGTTTTAACATTTCGCCCCGGTAGTTTTTCAATCACGGTAAACAGCAGAAAACAGAGCAGCAGCAGAATTAACGCGGTGACCGCACCGTCCTGGCTGCGATAGGAGCCAATTTGCTGGTAGAGATAAAACGGCAGGGTACGGAAATCATCGTTACCGAACAACGCCACTACGCCAAAATCACCAATCGACAGCACGCAGGCAAAAGCCAGCGCCTGCGCCAGTGGACGTTTCAGGGCGCGCAGCTCGACCACTTTTAAGCGCGACCAGCCTTCAATGCCCAGCGACTGACACAACATACTGTAGCGGGCGGTGATATCGCGCATCGGGTTTTCCAGTACTTTCAGCGCATAAGGGATCGCCATTAACGCATTGGTGAAAATCACAATGCCGTCAGCAGATTGTGGCAGGCCGATAGTGTTGTTGAGCAGTAAAAAGAAGCCGGTAGCCAGCACAATCCCCGGCATGGCGAGGATCAACATGCCGCTCATCTCCAGCGCCTGACCCGCCAGCATTTTCTGCCGCGCCCGCAGTTCGCGACTGCTCCATAGCAGCATCATGGTCAGCACTACGCACAATACACCTGCCGCCAGCGCAATACGCAACGAGGTCCACAGCGCCTGCCACAGCACCGGTTGTGCCAGCACTTCCGGCAACTGGCGATTTACGCCATCGACGATCACCGCCAGCAACGGTGGCAGCAACAGCAGCAGCGCCAGCACTATTAACACCGTGTCGCAAATGCGGCTATGCAGACGATCGTCCGGATCGCGCCAGCCTTGCAGCAGCGTGGTACCGGGCGCAATGGCCTTACTTAGTCGCTGACTCAACAGCACCAGCCCAAGGCAACACACCATCTGGAGCAGCGCCAGCATCGCCGCGCGGGCAGGATCGTAGTCGTAACTCAGCGCCTGATAAATAGCCAGCTCGATAGTAGTTGCCTGCGGACCGCCGCCCAGCGATAGCACGGTGGCGAAGCTGGCGAAACAGAGCATAAAGATAAGCGCGGCAACCGGCGGGATTTGTCGCCGTAGCCACGGCCATTCGACGAAGCGGAAAAAATGCCAGCCGCGCATCCCAAGCTGGGCGGCAAGCTGACGTTGTTCGCCGGGAATGTTTTCCAGTGCCTGGAGTAATAAGCGGCTCGCCATCGGCAGATTAAAAAATACGTGCGCCAGCAAAATGCCTTGCAGGCCGTAGGGCGAAAAGGTCCACTCCAGACCGAGCGATTGGCAGAGCGATGCCAGCCAGCCCTGACGACCATAGACGCTAAGAATGCCGAAAACAGCAACTAGCACCGGGAGGATCAAGGTCATTGCGCACAGACGCAACAGCGCCAGCCGACCCGGAAAGCGCCTGCGATAGAGGGCGCGGGCGAGGAATATCGCGGGTACGACAGAGAGTAGCGCCGAGAGAAACGCCTGCCAGAAGGAGAAGCGCACCACATGCCACAGGTAGCTGTCCTGCCAGACTGCCACCCAGTTACCCTGCGGCGCGTTCCACCACAGGGCGAGAAACGCCGCGAGCGCAACCGCTACCACCAGCGTGGCGGCGCTTACACCTGGAATTAACCAGCCGGGAATTAACGGCTGACGGCGCGTTGCCATTCGCTAATCCATGCCTGACGTTGTGCCGCCACTTCAGCTGGTGTGAACTCCAGCGTGGTGGCCGGTTTGGTCAATTGTTCAAACCCGGCAGGCAGCGTGACATTTGCCACCGGATACATCCAGTTACCGGTTGGGATCGCATTCTGAAAAGCCGGAGAAACCATAAACTGGAGGAATTTTTGCGCCAGCTCCGGCTGCTTGCTGGCAGCGGTGCGGGCGGCGACTTCCACCTGCAGATAGTGACCTTCGCTAAAGTTCGCGGCGGCGTAGTTATCTTTTTTCTCTTCGAGAATGTGATAAGCCGGAGAGGTGGTGTAACTCAGTACCAGATCGCTTTCACCTTTTAAAAACAGGCCGTAGGCTTCGCTCCAGCCTTTGGTGACCGTGACGGTTTTCTTCGCCAGTTTTTGCCAGGCTTGTGGGGCGTCATCGCCATAGACTTTTTGCATCCACAACAGCAGGCCCAGCCCCGGCGTACTGGTGCGCGGATCCTGATAAATCACCCGCCAGTTTTGATCGCTCTCAACCAATTCTTTCAGGCTTTGCGGCGGGTTTTTCAGTTTGTTCTTGTCATAGACGAAGGCGAAATAGCCGTAATCAAACGGGACGAAAGTGTCATTATTCCAGCCGCCGGGAACGTTAACGGCATCCGCTGCCACACCGCTTTTGGCAAATAGTCCGGTTTTACTGGCGGCGTCTAACAGATTGTTATCCAGCCCCAGCACCACATCGGCTTTACTATTTTTGCCTTCCATCCGTAGACGGTTGAGAAGCGAAACGCCATCTTCCAGCGCCACCAGTTTCAGTTCGCAGTTACAGTCGGCTTCAAAAGCTTTTTTGATCTTTGGACCAGGCCCCCAGTCGGCGGCGAAGGAATCGTAGGTATAAACAGTCAGAACGGGTTTAGCGAAAACGGGCGCTGTGCACAGCAACAGCAGGGGAAGACATTTTTTTAACACTTTGCACCTCAAAAAAGAGTGGCAAAGGACTTGAGAAGGAGCCTCAAATCCCTTCGCCGGCGTTATCCGGATCAGGTTCGACGGGTATTTTCTCAGCGCACGCGTTTGCGTGGCACCCCGTTGAGAACGGCGTTAGTGTAGTGATTTTGTTATCTACCAGCAATCATGGATCCGGCGGCGCAAACCACGCTGATTTAAAATCGAACCAGCCGAGGGTATTCATACGCAGGCCGCGCATACTGCGTTGTCCCTGAATGATCAGCCAGTGGTGGATAAGCGGCACCATTGCTTTACTGGCGACCAGTTGCTGGCACCAGTTCGCCAGGTTCATTTCGCCATTGCGCCAGCGGGCGGCGTCGGCTTGCCAGTCGATCGGAATACAGTGTTGGAGCAGCGGCACCTCGCACAAGTGCGCGAACAGCGAAAAATCCAGCGGCAGCGTAAAGTTGGCGCTATTAAGCCAGATATCGCTCTCGATCTCTCCTTCATGCCACTGATCGTAGCTGATCTCTTTGATTTCCAGCGTGACCTGGTGACTTGCCAGAATCTGCTGCATGATCCCGGCAATCACCCGATGCTCACTGTGATCCTGATAAAAGGTCAGGGTGAGGCTTTCCAGGCCAGCCGGTTTTTCGCTCTTTATGGTGCGGGCATGGTGCCAACGGGGGAGCAGTCCATAAGCCGGGAACCACAGTTGCTGGTACTGTTCCTCAGCGAAATAGACCAGATTAGTTGGAGAAAGCACATAGCTTACCCAGTCCCTGACTTGCTGATTCGCCCCGCGATGGGTGCGGCTGTCGAACAGTAAATAGTAGCAACCTTCCTCCAGGCGGCTTTCAATCTCTTTTTCCTCGCCCTGTGGACCTTTTAGCATCAGACCTCCAGCTGGCTCGTCGGCAATTTCCGGCAGAACCCAGACGTTAACTTCATCGATTAATGCCCGGTAACCGAAGAAGTCATCGAATGCCTGAATTTTCAGTTGATTGGTGGTGTTGCGGATCACCGCATACGGACCGGTGCCGATGGGATGGCTGGCAAAGTTACTGAGGGTTTCCCATTCGCGCGGCAGGATCATCGCCGGAACTTGTCCCAGCAGTAACGGTAACCAGCGGTCCGGTTGCGTGAGATGGATATCCAGCGTCCAGGGCGTCGGCGACACAATGTCCGCAATATGCGAATAGAGCGGCAGCGTATTGATTCGTTTTAAAGAGGCGATCACGTCGTCCATTTCCAGTTCACGACCATGATGAAAATGGACTCCTGGACGCAAAAAGAAACGCCAGTGAAGCGGTGATATTTGCTGCCAGTGGTGGGCGATGTCTGCTTCCAGTTCCCCATTTTCCTCATTTATGCGCGTTAGCGAACTGAAGATTTGCCGGGCAATATGGGTTTCGGAACGGCGCAATGCGCTGCCAGGTAGCAGATTACGCAACGGACGATAGTAGAGCACGCGCAGGATGTGCCGCCCCTGGCGGAAGCTGCGGCCCAGATGAGAAACCAGCATTTGCCGCACAGTCGCTTTGTCGCCAACCAACTGCACTAGTTGGTCGATACGATCCTGCTCCAGCAGGTCTTCCGCCCGCTGTTGCTGAAGCGCCAGCCCGGTATAGAGGAATGTCAGACGCGAGCGTTTACCGCGCCCGACTTCCGCTTCCCACGTCAGCCAGCCGCGATCCTGCATGGTGTTGAGCAGGGTACGCATATGACGACGCGAGCAGCTCAATAACGCTGCCAGTTCGTTGAGCGTTGTGTCCTGCGATTTACCCTCGCAGCATTGCCACAGGCGGATGAACTGTTGTTGCAGACGAGCAGATGGCATAAAAGGGGAACTCCTGCGCAAAAGACAGCAATTTTATTTTCCCTATATTAAGTCAATAATTCCTAACGATGAAGCAAGGAGGTGCCCCATGCGTCAGTTTTATCAGCACTATTTTACCGCGACAGCGAAGTTGTGTTGGTTGCGTTGGTTAAGCGTCCCACAACGATTAACCATGCTTGAAGGACTGATGCAGTGGGATGACCGCAATTCTGAAAGTTGACTTGCCTGCATCATGTGTGACTGAGTATTGGTGTAAAATCACCCGCCAGCAGATTATACCTGCTGGTTTTTTTTATTCTCGCCGCGCTAAAAAGGGAACGTATGATCTGGATAATGACGATGGCTCGCCGTATGAACGGTGTTTACGCGGCATTTATGCTGGTCGCTTTTATGATGGGGGTGGCCGGGGCGCTACAGGCTCCTACATTGAGCTTATTTCTGAGTCGTGAGGTTGGCGCGCAACCTTTCTGGATCGGACTCTTTTATACGGTGAATGCTATTGCTGGGATCGGCGTAAGCCTCTGGTTGGCAAAACGTTCTGACAGTCAGGGCGATCGGCGAAAACTGATTATATTTTGCTGTTTGATGGCTATCGGCAATGCGCTATTGTTTGCATTTAATCGTCATTATCTGACGCTTATCACCTGTGGTGTGCTTCTGGCATCTCTGGCCAATACGGCAATGCCACAGTTATTTGCTCTGGCGCGGGAATATGCGGATAACTCGGCGCGAGAAGTGGTGATGTTTAGCTCGGTGATGCGTGCGCAGCTTTCTCTGGCATGGGTTATCGGTCCACCGTTGGCCTTTATGCTGGCGTTGAATTACGGCTTTACGGTGATGTTTTCGATTGCCGCCGGGATATTCACACTCAGTCTGGTATTGATTGCATTTATGCTTCCGTCTGTGGCGTGGGTAGAACTGCCGTCGGAAAATGCTTTATCAATGCAAGGTGGCTGGCAGGATAGTAACGTACGGATGTTATTTGTCGCCTCGACGTTAATGTGGACCTGCAACACCATGTACATTATTGATATGCCGTTGTGGATCAGTAGCGAGTTAGGATTGCCAGACAAACTGGCGGGTTTCCTGATGGGGACGGCAGCTGGACTGGAAATACCAGCAATGATTCTGGCTGGCTACTATGTCAAACGTTATGGTAAGCGGCGAATGATGGTCATAGCAGTGGCGGCAGGAGTACTGTTTTACACCGGATTGATTTTCTTTCATAGCCGTATGGCGTTGATGACGCTGCAACTTTTTAACGCTGTATTTATCGGCATTGTTGCGGGTATTGGGATGCTATGGTTTCAGGATTTAATGCCTGGAAGAGCGGGGGCAGCTACCACCTTATTTACTAACAGTATTTCTACCGGGGTAATTCTGGCTGGCGTTATTCAGGGAGCAATTGCACAAAGTTGGGGGCACTTTGCTGTCTACTGGGTAATTGCGGTTATTTCTGTTGTCGCATTATTTTTAACCGCAAAGGTTAAAGACGTTTGATGACGTGGACGATAGCGGAAAGCCCGGTCATTTGACCGGGCAAGGGGATTAATTCATAAACGCAGGTTGTTTTGCTTCATAAGCGGCAATGGCGTCGTCGTGCTGCAAGGTAAGCCCAATACTGTCCAGACCGTTCATCATGCAGTGGCGGCGGAAGGCATCGATGGTAAAGCGATAGGTTTTCTCTCCCGCTTTCACCTCTTGCGCTTCCAGATCCACGTCGAAATGGATCCCCGGATTGGCTTTCACCAGCGCAAACAGTTCGTCCACTTCTGCATCGCTTAATTTCACCGGCAGCAGCTGGTTGTTAAAGCTATTGCCGTAGAAGATGTCAGCAAAACTCGGCGCAATCACCACTTTAAAACCGTAGTCGGTCAATGCCCAGGGCGCGTGCTCACGCGAGGAGCCACAGCCGAAGTTTTCTCGTGCCAGCAAAATGGAAGCGCCCTGATACTGCGGGAAGTTCAGCACGAAGTCCGGGTTTGGCTGTTGGCCTTTTTCATCGAGAAAACGCCAGTCGTTAAACAGATGCGCGCCAAAACCCGTACGGGTCACTTTCTGCAAAAACTGTTTCGGGATGATTGCATCGGTATCGACATTGGCGGCATCCAGCGGAACCACCAGGCCTGTGTGTTTGATAAATTTCTCTGCCATGGTGTGCTCCTTATTTAATGTTGCGAATGTCGGCGAAATGTCCGGTCACAGCAGCAGCGGCAGCCATTGCCGGGCTGACCAGATGCGTGCGCCCGCCGCGCCCCTGGCGGCCTTCAAAGTTACGGTTGCTGGTGGATGCACAACGTTCGCCCGGATTCAGACGGTCGTTGTTCATCGCCAGACACATTGAGCAGCCAGGCAAGCGCCATTCAAAACCGGCTTCAATAAAGATTTTATCCAGACCTTCCGCTTCCGCCTGGGCTTTTACCGGGCCAGAGCCGGGAACCACCAGTGCCTGCACGCCTGGCGCGACTTTTCGCCCTTTGGCGATCTCCGCTGCCGCGCGTAAATCTTCAATGCGCGAGTTGGTACAGGAACCGATAAACACTTTGTCGATAGCCACTTCGGTCAGCGGAATGCCCGGTTTCAGCCCCATATAGGCCAGCGCTTTTTCTGCCGACGCGCGTTCAACCGGATCGGCAAACGAAGCCGGATCGGGAATATTGTCGTTCACGGAAATCACCTGGCCTGGATTGGTGCCCCAGGTGACCTGCGGTGAAATTTCTTCTGCTTGCAGAGTGACAACGGTATCGAAAGTTGCGCCTTCGTCGGTTTGCAGGGTTTTCCAGTAGGCAACGGCGTCGTCGAAATCTTTGCCTTTCGGCGCATGCAAACGGCCTTTGACATAGTTAAAGGTGGTTTCGTCCGGTGCAACCAGACCGGCTTTTGCGCCCATTTCGATTGCCATATTGCACAGGGTCATACGACCTTCCATGCTTAAATCACGGATTGCTTCGCCGCAAAACTCCACCACATGCCCGGTGCCGCCTGCGCTACCGGTTTTACCGATAATTGCCAGCACGATATCTTTTGCGGTAATGCCCGGCGCGGCTTTGCCCTGGACTTCAATTTTCATGGTTTTTGCGCGGCCCTGTTTCAGGGTTTGCGTTGCCAGTACGTGTTCAACTTCGGAAGTGCCGATACCAAAGGCCAGTGCGCCAAACGCGCCGTGGGTGGCGGTATGCGAGTCGCCGCAGACAATGGTCATCCCCGGCAAGGTGACGCCCTGTTCCGGCCCCATTACGTGGACGATCCCCTGATACGGGTGATTCAGGTCATACAGTTCGACGCCAAATTCTTTGCAGTTTTTAATCAGCTCCTGCATCTGGATGCGCGCCATTTCACCACAGGCATTAATGTCTTTCGTCTGGGTAGAGACGTTGTGATCCATAGTGGCGAAGGTTTTGCCCGGCTGACGTACCGGGCGACCGTGGGCGCGCAGACCATCGAACGCCTGCGGTGAGGTCACTTCATGCACCAGGTGGCGGTCGATATATAACAGCGGGGTTTCGTTTTCGGCTTCGTACACTACGTGAGCGTCGAATAATTTTTCGTATAACGTTTTAGCCATGATTACACCCCTTCTGCCACATAGCGGGCAATGATATCGCCCATTTCATCGGTACTAACGGCGGCAGCGCCACGGGCTAAATCCCCGGTGCGAATGCCTTCTTCTAATGCGCGGTTAATGGCGCGTTCAATGGCGCAAGCCGCATCATCGGCATCCAGGCTGTAGCGCAGCAGCAGTGCCAGCGACAGAATTTGCGCAATCGGGTTGGCGATGTTTTTGCCTGCGATATCTGGTGCTGAGCCGCCTGCCGGTTCATACAGACCAAAACCTTGCTCGTTCAGGCTGGCGGAAGGCAACATCCCCATCGAGCCAGTGATCATTGCGCACTCGTCAGACAGAATGTCGCCAAACAGGTTGGAGCACAGCAGAACGTCAAACTGTGATGGATCTTTAATCAGCTGCATGGTGGCGTTGTCGATGTACATATGCGCCAGTTCGACATCCGGGTATTCCGTGGCGATCTCGTTGACGATTTCACGCCATAAAATAGAGGATTGCAGCACGTTAGCTTTGTCGATTGAGGTGACTTTGTGGCGACGTTTACGAGCAGATTCAAACGCGATGCGGGCAATACGCTCGATCTCAAAACGGTGATACACCTCGGTATCAAACGCTTTTTCATATTGTCCGCTACCTTCGCGGCCTTTTGGCTGACCGAAATAGATGCCGCCGGTCAGTTCGCGCACGCACAGGATGTCGAAGCCGTTAGCGGCAATGTCTGCACGCAGCGGACAGAATGCTTCCAGCCCCTGATACAGTTTTGCCGGGCGCAGGTTGCTGAATAATTTGAAGTGCTTACGCAAAGGCAACAGCGCGCCGCGTTCTGGTTGCTGGTCTGGTGGTAAATGTTCCCATTTCGGACCGCCTACCGAGCCAAACAGCACGGCATCGGCTTGCTCACAACCTTCAACCGTCGCAGGCGGCAGTGGTTGCCCGTGGTTATCAATGGCTGCGCCGCCTACATCGTAATGGCTGGTGGTGATGCGCATCGCAAAGCGGTTGCGCACGGCATCCAGCACTTTCAGCGCCTGGGTCATCACTTCCGGACCAATACCGTCCCCCGGCAATACGGCAATATGGTAATTCTTCGACATCACACGGTTTCCTTGTTGTTTTCGTTGTGTTGAGCTTTGCGTTGCAACTCTTTTTCGACTTCTGCGGCACGCCAGATATTGTTCAGTACGTGCACCATGGCTTTGGCGGAGGACTCGACAATATCGGTGGCCAGGCCGACGCCGTGGAAGCGGCGACCGTTGTAGTTGGCGACAATATCCACCTGACCCAGCGCATCTTTACCGTGACCTTTGGCGGTCAGGCTGTATTTCACCAGTTCGACGTTATAGTCAGTGATGCGGTTAATTGCCTGATAGACGGCATCGACCGGACCGTTACCGTTGGCGGCTTCTGCTTTGACTTCTTCGCCACAGGCCAGTTTGACGGCGGCGGTGGCGATATCGTTAGAGCCAGACTGCACGCTGAAGTAATCCAGACGGAAATGCTCCGGCTCTTCTTGCTGCTTACCGATGAAGGCCAGCGCCTCCAGATCGTAATCAAACACCTGACCTTTTTTGTCCGCCAGCTTCAGGAAAGCATCGTACAAATTGTCTAAATTATATTCACTTTCTTTATACCCCATCTCATCCATGCGATGTTTCACCGCCGCACGCCCCGAACGAGAGGTCAGATTCAGCTGGATTTGGTTCAGACCAATAGATTCTGGTGTCATGATTTCGTAGTTTTCGCGGTTTTTCAGCACGCCATCCTGGTGGATACCGGAGGAGTGAGCGAATGCGCCGCTGCCAACAATGGCTTTGTTTGCCGGGATCGGCATATTACAAATCTGGCTAACTAACTGGCTGGTGCGCCATATCTCCTGGTGATTAATGGCGGTGTGGACGTTGAGAATATCCTTACGAACTTTAATCGCCATGATGACTTCTTCCAGCGAACAGTTACCGGCACGCTCGCCGATCCCGTTCATTGCACCTTCCACCTGGCGTGCACCGGCATGTACCGCCGCCAGTGAGTTGCCGACCGCCAGGCCTAAATCGTCGTGGGTATGTACGGAAATAATGGCTTTGTCGATGTTAGGTACGCGTTCATACAGGCCGCTGATGATTCCGGCGAACTCAAACGGCATGGTGTAGCCCACGGTGTCCGGAATGTTGATGGTGGTGGCACCGGCATTAATCGCCGCTTCGACCACTCGCGCCAGATCGGCAATGGGTGTACGCCCGGCATCTTCGCAAGAAAATTCAACATCATCGGTGTAATTACGGGCGCGTTTCACCATATAGATAGCGCGTTCGATCACTTCATCCAGCGTGCTGCGCAGCTTGGTGGCGATGTGCATTGGGGAGGTAGCAATAAAGGTATGAATACGGAAGGCTTCGGCGACTTTCAGGGATTCGGCCGCCACGTCGATATCTTTTTCCACGCAGCGAGCTAACGCACATACGCGGCTGTTTTTAACCTGGCGGGCGATGGTTTGCACCGATTCAAAATCGCCCGGCGAAGAGACGGGGAAACCGACTTCCATCACGTCAACACCCATACGCTCAAGGGCCAGCGCAATTTGCAGTTTTTCTTTCACACTCAAGCTTGCCTGTAACGCCTGTTCACCGTCGCGCAATGTGGTATCGAAAATAATGACTTGCTGGCTCATGGTTTGGGTCCTTGTCTCTTTTAGAGCGCCTCGCTTCGGGCATAAAAAAACCCGCGCAATGGCGCGGGTTTTTTGTTTGACTGCGTGCTGGCTTAATGCTGGATGCCGCTCACTCGTCTACCGCGCAAAGAAGATGCGTTTAGTAGTAGTAGACCGATAAAGCGAACGATGTGAGTCATTAAATCAGCTCCAGATGAATGCGATATGCTTTTAGAGTTACTGGATACAAAAACGGATGTCAACCCTGACGCAATAAAAACGTCCCGCCAGCGTGAGTTCTGCATCCGTAAAATTAGCTAATTGTGCTGCGGTGGTTAAAGTAAGCGATATTAATTTCTGCTTAACTACCGACGCTTTTCATCGGTTGACATATTTCAGCATAAATTTTTGCATCTAATCAACGAGGAAAAAGGGGACAAAATGCACGCGTTGCAAAACCTATCCTGATGATTTGTATTGAATTATATGTTTTGCGATTTTTTTTGATATTGATTTGGTGAATATTATTGATCAATTAATGTTAAGAATTAATGCATTAAAT
>NZ_SJWV01000069.1:0-20257 GCF_004352695.1 Escherichia sp. KCJ4928 | reverse complement strand
TCTTTATTCAGCAGAAGATTATTAAAGGTTGCTGTATTATTTAGCGATAATAAAAAAAGCCTGCCAGATGGCAGGCTTTTTAATAACGGCGTTATTACTGCAACAGCGAAATATCCGCAACGCGCAGGAACAGTTCGCGCAGTTTCTCCAGCATGGTCAGACGGTTGAGACGCAATTCTTTGTCATCAACCATGACCATCACTTTATCGAAGAAAGCATCAACCGGCTCACGCAGCTCTGCCAGTTCGACCAGCGCATCCTGGTAACGACCTTCCGCAAAGTACGGCTCCAGCTTGTCACGTAGCACCACAACCTGCATCGCCAGTTTAATTTCTTCCGGCTCTTTCAGGGTAGAGGCATTCACGCGGTCGCTCAGCACTTCGTCAGATTTCGCCAAAATGTTGGAGACACGCTTGTTCGCCGCCGCCAGTGCAGCAGCTGCTTCAAGGGTACGGAAGTGCGATACCGCTTTCATGCGGGCATCGAAATCAGCCGGACGAGTCGGACGACGCGCCAGTACCGCCTGGATGGTGTCAACGGTGTAACCTTCGTCCTGATACCAGGCGCGGAAGCGACCGAGCATAAAGTCGATAACATCATCAACCACGTTGGCGTTAGTCAGCTTATCGCCATACAGACGCACTGCTTCTTCGGTCAGCGTTTGCAGATCAAGGTTGAGGTTCTTCTCAACGATAATTCGCAGCACGCCAAGTGCGGCACGACGCAGCGCAAACGGGTCTTTGTCGCCTTTCGGATGCTGGCCGATACCGAAGATACCCGCCAGAGTATCCATCTTGTCAGCAATCGCCAGCGCACAGGCTACCGGGTTAGACGGCAGGTCATCACCGGCAAAGCGCGGCTGATACTGCTCATTCAGCGCCACCGCGACATCTTCCGCTTCGCCATCGTGACGCGCATAGTGCATCCCCATAACGCCCTGGGTGTCGGTGAACTCGAAGACCATGTTGGTCATCAGGTCACACTTAGACAGCAGGCCCGCACGGGTTGCGTGGTTAACGTCAGCGCCAATCTGTTCAGCAATCCAGCCAGCCAGCGCCTGGATGCGGTCAGTTTTGTCGCGCAGCGTACCCAGCTGTTGCTGGAACAGCACGGTTTGCAGGCGCGGCAGGTTATCTTCCAGACGTTTTTTACGGTCGGTATTGAAGAAGAACTCGGCATCCGCCAGACGTGGACGAACGACTTTCTCGTTACCAGAGATAATTTGCTGCGGATCTTTCGATTCGATGTTGGCAACGAAGATGAAGTTCGGCAGCAGTTTGCCATCGTTCGCATACACCGGGAAGTATTTCTGGTCACCTTTCATGGTGTAAACCAGGGCTTCAGCCGGCACCGCGAGGAATTTCTCTTCGAATTTTGCGGTCAGAACGACCGGCCACTCCACCAGCGAAGCCACTTCTTCCAGCAGGCTTTCGCTTAAGTCAGCGTTACCGCCAATCTTACGCGCTGCTTCTTCGGCATCGGCTTTAATCTTCGCTTTACGTTCTTCGTAATCGGCGATGACTTTCCCGCGCTCACGCAGAATTTCCGGATACTGATCGGCGTTGTCGATGGTGAATTCCGGTTCGCCCATAAAGCGGTGGCCGCGAATCACGCGATCGGACTGAATGCCCAGAATGGTTGCCGGAATGACTTTGTCGCCCAGCAGCAGGGTCACGGTGTGCACCGGACGCACGAAGTGCACGTCGCTTGCGCCCCAACGCATCAGTTTCGGGATCGGCAGTTTCGCCAGAGAAGTCGCAACCATATTCGGCAGCAGTGCTTCGGTGCTTTCGCCCTTCACATGGGCGCGATACAGCAGCCATTCGCCTTTATCGGTAGTCAGACGCTCAGCCTGGTCAACGGTAATACCGCAACCACGCGCCCAACCTTCTGCCGCTTTGCTCGGTTTGCCTTCAGCGTCGAACGCCTGGGCAATCGCCGGGCCGCGTTTTTCGATTTCACGATCCGGTTGCGCTTCCGCCAGGTTAGCTACTTTCAGCGCCAGACGACGCGGAGCAGCAAACCATTGAACGGTGCCGTGTGCGAGGCCAGCGTTATCCAGCTCCGCAGTAAAATTCGCAGCAAAGGACTCAGCCAGGCTGCGCAGTGCTTTTGGTGGCAGCTCTTCAGTGCCGATTTCCACCAGAAAAGTTTTCTCAGACATAGCCGCCTCTTACTTATCTTTGTTGCACATCGGGAAGCCGAGGGCTTCACGGGAAGCGTAGTATGCTTCTGCCACTGCTTTGGTCAGGGTGCGAATGCGCAGAATGTAGCGCTGACGCTCGGTGACGGAGATGGCTTTACGCGCATCCAGCAGGTTGAAGCTGTGGGCGGCTTTCAGAATACGCTCGTAGGCTGGCAGCGGCAGCGGATTTTCCAGCGCCAGCAGCTGCTGCGCTTCTTTCTCGTACTGCTCAAAGCAGGTGAACAGGAAGTCCACATCCGCGTATTCGAAGTTGTAAGTGGACTGCTCCACTTCGTTCTGATGGAACACGTCGCCGTAGGTGGTTTTACCCAGCGGGCCGTCGCTCCAGACCAGGTCGTAAACGCTGTCTACGCCCTGAATGTACATGGCCAGACGTTCCAGACCGTAGGTGATCTCGCCGGTAACCGGTTTACACTCCAGACCACCAACCTGCTGGAAGTAAGTGAACTGCGTCACTTCCATGCCGTTTAGCCACACTTCCCAGCCCAGTCCCCAGGCACCCAGAGTCGGGTTTTCCCAGTTATCTTCCACGAAACGGATGTCGTGAATAGTCGGGTCCATGCCCAGCTCTTTCAGAGAACCGAGGTACAGCTCCTGAATATTGTCCGGCGATGGCTTAATGACCACCTGAAACTGATAGTAGTGCTGTAAACGGTTGGGGTTTTCGCCGTAGCGACCATCGGTCGGGCGACGAGAAGGCTGAACATAAGCAGCCGCCATCGGTTCTGGCCCCAGCGCGCGCAGACAGGTCATTGGGTGAGAGGTTCCCGCGCCGACTTCCATGTCCAATGGTTGAACAATGGTGCAGCCCTGGCGAGCCCAGTAATCCTGTAAGGTCAGGATCAAGCCCTGGAAGGTCCTGGTATCAAACTTTTGCATATTATTTCGTGCTGGATACGTGTGGATTTAAAGGAAGGGATCAGTATACCCGCTGGATGGAAGATATACAGTACGAAACGGGAAAAAGCAGGGCTTAACGCATGGAAAGATGCAAAAAATGGCCATCTGCGTCAAAAGAACAGACAAACTGCTCTTTACGGAAGGTATAACCGCGCATTTCATAGCTTCCCTGGAACTGTTCGAAGGCGGTGACGTCGATTTTTTGCTCGCCGGTGTTATAACGTTTTGCCGCCTGATCCTTGCATAACGCTTCCATATTCAACGAACGCAGAGGATCAACCTTTACCCGTTGTGCTTTCTGCACGGGTGACGGTGTAGAACAACCCACTAGCACCATAAGCGCCATTGCCGGAAAGAAAGCGTTCATCATCATTAAATTACCGTCTGGTTTGCAGGTGAGTCTTATTATTTATATCGGTATAGTGGCTGATATCTTACGAATTTCCTTAAGCCTCTATAAGCTGTAGTGATAAAACTCAGATTATTCCAGTGCGCCAACTGAATGATTTATCGGTCAGACTTTTTTTAACCAGATACAGAGACACAGATGCAGCCCAAAATTTACTGGATTGATAACCTGCGAGGGATAGCGTGTTTAATGGTGGTGATGATTCACACCACTACCTGGTATGTGACCAATGCTCATAGTGTTAGCCCCGTCACCTGGGATATCGCCAATGTTCTGAATTCTGCCTCTCGTGTCAGCGTGCCGCTATTTTTCATGATATCCGGCTATCTCTTTTTTGGCGAACGCAGCGCCCAGCCGCGCCATTTCTTGCGTATCGGCTTATGCCTGATTTTTTATAGCGCAATCGCACTGCTCTACATTGCGCTGTTTACCTCCATCAATATGGAGTTAGCGCTGAAAAACCTGCTGCAAAAGCCAGTGTTTTACCACTTGTGGTTTTTCTTCGCGATTGCGGTGATTTATCTGGTTTCACCGCTGATTCAGGTGAAGAACGTCGGCGGAAAAATGTTGCTGGTGCTAATGGTGGTGATTGGCATTATCGCTAACCCAAACACAGTGCCGCAGAAAATTGACGGTTTTGAATGGCTGCCAATTAACTTATATATCAATGGCGATACTTTTTACTACATTCTGTATGGCATGTTGGGCCGCGCTATAGGGATGATGGACACACAGCATAAAGCACTGTCGTGGGTGAGCGCCGCGCTGTTTGCGACGGGGGTTTTTATTATCTCTCGCGGGACATTATATGAATTGCAGTGGCGCGGAAATTTTGCCGATACCTGGTATCTTTACTGTGGGCCGATGGTTTTTATCTGCGCAATCGCGCTATTGACTCTGGTTAAAAACACGCTGGATACGCGTACCATTCGCGGACTTGGCTTAATCTCCCGCCATTCATTGGGTATATACGGATTCCACGCCTTGATTATCCATGCGCTGCGCACCCGGGGAATTGAGCTTAAAAATTGGCCAATACTGGATATTATTTGGATCTTTTGCGCGACGTTGGCAGCGAGTTTGTTACTTTCTATGCTGGTACAACGAATCGACAGAAACAGATTAGTGAGTTAAGTAAAAGCCCGTTCACATTGGACTGACCGGGCTTACGTGAATTATTCGCTGTATTCTTCCTGGGTAACCTGTGTTTCTTTTGGCGGGTTTATTCCGGTATCACGAATATTCTTCTGCACCGCTACTGCACCAAACAAGCTTAAGAAGAAAGCCAGTCCATAAAAACCTTTTTCACTGAGTAATAATGTCGCATTCCACAGACCTACCATCAGTAATGCAACAGAGATAATAAAGACAGTCAGGCAGGTCATATAATAAATGGAAGTGGTCGGTATGCCTTCATACTTGTCCCGAACGGTCTTTTGATAAGACGCAGCAGAAAACAGTCCTAACACCAGTACGGCAAAATAATACCCTTTTTCATTTAACTGCATCTCTGCATTCCATAGCCCTAACAGATAGGTAACGATACCACCAACGAGAGCTATCCATGACACAATACTAAAGGCCGGTGAATAGGTTGATATTTTGTTGTCCATCACAGTATTCCTTTCATTCCTGAATGTGTAAGAGCTTTATGTTGCTCATACCGAGCGAAACAAACGCATTTGACCAAACAAGCAGACAAAAAAGGCGATGGGGTAGATCACCATTTCATAAGCATTGATAGGTGCATTTAAAACACCGATAAACAAGAGACCGATAGTGATTAACGCAACTAACTGGCAGATATGGGTAAAAAAATTATCCAGTTGCCCGAGTTTTTCTGCGCGAAGATATGCATAGTTACCAAAAGTTGCTGTCATTAACACGCCAAGAAAATAGCCTTTTCCACTTAGCAATGGGCATGAGATCCATAGCCCAACCAGATAAACCAGCGCCCCGACAACAAATAATAGTTTTGCCACAGTTTTTGAGGTTTTCATAACGATCTCCATATCTACCAGCGATACATTACGAGTAACCAACGAAAGACAAAACTGAAAAATGCCATTAACAAATGATTTTCAGAATAAATTCATACTAAATATTAATTAATTAGTGAGATATATAGATGTGAATTATCCCCCACCCGGTCAGGCAGGGGATAACGTTTACGCCATTAATGGCAGAAGTTGCTGATAGAGGCGACGGAACGTTTCACGTCGTGGCTGATAAGCGGCATAACGCTGCGCATCTGGTAGATGCGACTGTTCTAACGGTAGCTGCGGCAACAACTCAATGAGCGATTTCTCTGGATTCGCCGCAATCTGCGCCAGCCTTGCTGCGCCCAGTGCTGGCCCCACATCCCCCCCCGTACGGTAATCGAGCTGCTGACCGCTGATATCCGCCAGCATCTGACGCCAGTACTCACTACGCGCCCCGCCACCAATCAACGTAACACTTTGCGGTTTAATGCCGCAGGCATGCACGACATCCATGCCATCTGCCAGCGCATAACCCACGCCTTCCAGCACTGCTCGCGCCAGTTCATTGGGGCCATGTTGATGAGTCAAACCAAAGAAAACCCCCTTCGCCTGGGGATTATTGTGTGGTGTACGCTCGCCGGAAAGATAAGGCAGAAACCAAACTGGCTCGGCACTTTCATCAGCCTGTTGAGCTGCAGCGATTAAAGCTGGGACATTGCACAGGCCGGTTAATTTCGCGACCCAATCCAGACACGATGCTGCACTCAGCATTACAGACATTAAATGCCAACGCTGCGGTAGCGCATGGCAAAAGCTGTGTACAGCGCTTTCTGGCTTGCTTAAGAACCCTTCGCTGACAGCAAAATAGACCCCCGACGTCCCCAGCGATAACATTGCCTGATTAGCATCAACCATTCCCACACCAACTGCACCAGCTGCATTGTCGCCACCGCCTGCGACAACTGGCACCGTCGCCATACCCCACGCTTTCGCAACTTCAGGTAACAAAGCACCAGTAATTTCGCTGCCTTCATATAATGCGGGCATCTGGTCACGAGATAAGTCGCAAGCCTGCAGCATGACGTCACTCCAGTCACGCTTTGCGACATCCAGCCACATGGTGCCAGCTGCGTCAGACATATCGCTGGCAAACTCCCCCGTCATACGCAGACGCAAGTAATCTTTCGGTAATAATACTTTGTCGATTTGACGGAATATCTCCGGCTCATGCCGCTGAACCCATAGCAATTTAGGCGCAGTAAATCCGGGCATCATCAGGTTGCCGGTAATCACTCGTGATTGCGGAACTCTCGCTTCCAGCAAAGTGCACTCTTGCGCACAGCGCCCGTCGTTCCACAAAATGGCAGGGCGCAATACCCGTTGTTGAGCATCCAGTAAGGTTGCTCCATGCATCTGGCCGGCAATACCCAATGCTTTAACGTCCTGCAGAGAATGCTGATCGCCCAGAGCTTTCATTGCGCGATCAGTTGCCTGCCACCACTGTTCCGGGTCTTGTTCCGACCAGAGTGGATGCGGGCGCGAAACGGTCAGCTTTTCCGTTTGCGAAGCAACCACCTCACCCTGCTCGTTGAGCAAAATAACTTTTACGCCCGAGGTGCCAAGATCTATCCCGATATACATATCGATCGTTCCTTAAAAAAATGCCCGGTATCGCTACCGATAACCGGGCCAACGGACTGCACAGTTAGCCGTTATTTGTCGAACAGATAATGATTTACCAGATTTTCCAGTTGCTCCTGGCGACCACTCTGATGCACCGGAGACAAATTATGTTCCTGAGCATATTTGGCTAAATCTGCCAGTGACATTTGGCCTTTCAGGATTTGCTGGCCCAATTCGCTATTCCAGCCGGAATAACGCTGCGCGATGCGTTTATCCAGCTCGCCATCTTCAATCATGCGCGCTGCAATTTTCAGCGCCAGTGCCATCGTATCCATCGCGCCGATATGACCGTAAAACAGATCATATTTATCAGTACTTTGACGACGTACTTTGGCATCGAAGTTCAGACCACCGGTGGTGAAACCGCCTGCTTTGAGAATTTCATACATCACCAGCGCATTCTCTTCCACACTGTTCGGGAACTGGTCGGTGTCCCAGCCCAGTTGCGCATCGCCACGGTTGGCGTCGACAGAACCGAACAGGCCAAGCGCAATGGCGGTGGCAATTTCATGATGGAAAGAGTGACCTGCCAGCGTCGCGTGGTTAGCTTCAATGTTCAGTTTAATCTCTTTTTCCAGACCAAACTGTTTCAGGAAGCCATAGACCGTCGCGGCATCGTAATCATATTGATGTTTGGTCGGTTCTTGCGGTTTCGGTTCGATAAGCAACGTGCCCTGGAAACCGATTTTATGTTTATGCTCAACCACCATCTGCATAAAGCGGCCCAGCTGTTCACGCTCCTGACGCAAGTCGGTATTTAACAGCGTTTCGTAACCTTCACGACCGCCCCACAGGACATAGTTTTCACCGCCCAATTTATGGGTTGCTTCCATCGCTGTAACAACTTGCGTTGCCGCCCAACTGAAGACTTCAGGATCTGGGTTCGTCGCCGCACCCGCGCCATAGCGAGGGTTTGTAAAGCAGTTAGCGGTTCCCCACAGCAGCTTCACGCCGCTCTCTTCTTGCTTGCCTGCCAGGACATCAACCATTTGCGCAAAATTATTGATGTACTCTTTTAACGACGCGCCCTCAGGGGAAACATCCACATCGTGGAAGCAATAAAATGGCACATGTAACTTGTGGAAAAACTCAAATGCGACATCTGCTTTACGCTTCGCCAACGCCAGTGCCTCACCAGGCTGCTGCCACGGACGATTAAACGCCCCCACACCAAACATGTCCGCCCCGTTCCAGCAGAATGTGTGCCAGTAGCAGGCGGCAAAACGCAAGTGCTCTTCCATACGCTTGCCCAACACCAGTTCGTCGGGATTGTAGTGACGGAATGCTAACGGGTTTGAGGATTTTGAGCCTTCATAACGAACGCGATCGAGCTGGTCAAAATAGGCTTGCATATTGAACTCCATAATCAGGTAATGCCGCGGGTGATGGATGATGTCGTAATATTGGGCACTCCCTTTCAGTTGCTCAATTATGTTATTTCACACTGCTATTGAGATAATTCACAAGTGTGCGCTCGCTCGCAAAATAAAATGGAATGATGAAACTGGGTAATTCCTCGAAGAGAAAAATGCAATAAGTACAATTGCGCAACAAAAGTAAGATCTCGGTCATAAATCAAGAAATAAACCAAAAATCGTAATCGAAAGATAAAAATCTGTAATTGTTTTCCCCTGTTTAGTTGCTAAAAATTGGTTACGTTTATCGCGGTGATTGTTACTTATTAAAGCTGTCCTCTAACTACAGAAGGCCCTACACCATGAAAATAAAGAACATTCTACTCACCCTTTGCACCTCACTTCTGCTTACCAACGTTGCGGCACACGCCAAAGAAGTCAAAATAGGTATGGCGATTGATGATCTCCGTCTTGAACGCTGGCAAAAAGATCGAGATATTTTTGTGAAAAAGGCAGAATCTCTCGGCGCGAAAGTATTTGTACAGTCTGCAAATGGCAATGAAGAAACACAAATGTCGCAGATTGAAAACATGATAAACCGGGGTGTCGATGTTCTTGTCATTATTCCGTATAACGGTCAGGTATTAAGTAACGTTGTAAAAGAAGCCAAACAAGAAGGTATTAAAGTATTAGCTTACGATCGTATGATTAACGATGCGGATATCGATTTTTATATTTCTTTCGATAACGAAAAAGTCGGTGAACTGCAGGCAAAAGCCCTGGTCGATATTGTTCCGCAAGGTAATTACTTCCTGATGGGCGGCTCGCCGGTAGATAACAACGCCAAGCTGTTCCGCGCCGGACAAATGAAAGTGTTAAAACCTTACGTTGATTCCGGAAAAATTAAAGTCGTTGGTGACCAATGGGTTGATGGCTGGTTACCGGAAAACGCATTGAAAATTATGGAAAACGCGCTAACCGCCAATAATAACAAAATTGATGCTGTAGTTGCCTCAAACGATGCCACCGCAGGTGGGGCAATTCAGGCATTAAGCGCGCAAGGTTTATCAGGGAAAGTAGCAATTTCCGGCCAGGATGCGGATCTCGCAGGTATTAAACGTATTGCTGCCGGTACGCAAACTATGACGGTGTATAAACCTATTACGTTGTTGGCAAATACTGCCGCAGAAATTGCCGTTGAGTTGGGCAATGGTCAGGAACCAAAAGCAGATACCACACTGAATAATGGCCTGAAAGATGTGCCCTCCCGCCTCCTGACACCGATCGATGTGAATAAAAACAACATCAAAGACACGGTAGTTAAAGACGGATTCCACAAAGAGAGCGAGCTGTAAGCGTTACGCCCCGGCGCGGAGCGGGGGCGTGATTTCTCTCCATGCCGCGTGAATGAATTGGCTTAGGTGGAGTCGTTATGCCTTATCTACTTGAAATGAAGAATATTACCAAAACCTTCGGCAGTGTGAAGGCGATTGATAACGTCTGCTTGCGGTTGAATGCTGGCGAAATCGTCTCACTTTGTGGGGAAAATGGGTCTGGTAAATCAACACTGATGAAAGTGCTGTGTGGTATTTATCCCCATGGCTCCTACGAAGGCGAAATTATTTTTGCGGGAGAAGAGATTCAGGCGAGTCACATCCGCGATACCGAACGCAAAGGTATCGCCATCATTCACCAGGAATTGGCCCTAGTGAAAGAATTGACCGTGCTGGAAAATATCTTCCTGGGTAACGAAATAACCCACAATGGCATTATGGATTATGACCTGATGACGCTACGCTGTCAGAAGCTGCTCGCACAGGTCAGTTTATCCATTTCACCTGATACCCGCGTTGGCGATTTAGGGCTTGGGCAACAACAACTGGTTGAAATTGCCAAGGCACTTAATAAACAGGTGCGCTTGTTAATTCTCGATGAACCGACAGCCTCATTAACTGAGCAGGAAACGTCGGTTTTACTGGATATTATTCGCGATCTACAACAGCACGGTATCGCCTGTATTTATATTTCGCACAAACTCAACGAAGTCAAAGCGATTTCCGATACGATTTGCGTTATTCGCGACGGACAGCACATTGGTACGCGTGATGCTGCCGGAATGAGTGAAGACGATATTATCACCATGATGGTCGGGCGAGAGTTAACCGCGCTTTACCCTAATGAACCACATACCACCGGAGATGAAATATTACGTATTGAACATCTGACGGCATGGCATCCGGTCAATCGTCATATTAAACGAGTTAATGATGTCTCGTTTTCCCTGAAACGTGGCGAAATACTGGGTATTGCCGGACTCGTTGGTGCCGGACGTACCGAGACCATTCAGTGCCTGTTTGGCGTGTGGCCCGGACAATGGGAAGGAAAAATTTATATTGATGGCAAACAGGTAGATATTCGTAACTGTCAGCAAGCCATCGCCCAGGGGATTGCGATGGTACCCGAAGACAGAAAGCGCGACGGCATCGTTCCGGTAATGGCGGTTGGTAAAAATATTACCCTCGCCGCACTCAATAAATTTACCGGTGGCATTAGCCAGCTTGATGACGCGGAAGAGCAAAAATGTATTCTGGAATCAATTCAGCAACTCAAAGTTAAAACGTCGTCCCCCGATCTTGCTATTGGACGTTTGAGCGGCGGCAATCAGCAAAAAGCGATCCTCGCTCGCTGTCTGTTACTTAACCCGCGCATCCTCATTCTTGATGAACCTACCAGGGGTATCGATATTGGCGCGAAATACGAGATCTACAAATTAATTAACCAACTCGTCCAGCAGGGTATTGCCGTTATTGTCATCTCTTCCGAATTACCTGAAGTGCTCGGCCTTAGCGATCGGGTACTGGTGATGCATGAAGGGAAACTAAAAGCCAACCTGATAAATCATAACCTGACTCAGGAGCAGGTGATGGAAGCCGCATTGAGGAGCGAACATCATGTCGAAAAGCAATCCGTCTGAAGTGAAATTGGCCGTACCGACATCCGGTGGCTTTTCCGGGCTGAAATCACTGAATTTGCAGGTCTTCGTGATGATTGCAGCTATCATCGCAATCATGCTGTTCTTTACCTGGACCACCGATGGTGCCTACTTAAGCGCCCGTAACGTCTCCAACCTGTTACGCCAGACCGCGATTACCGGCATCCTCGCGGTAGGAATGGTGTTCGTCATAATTTCTGCTGAAATCGACCTTTCCGTCGGCTCAATGATGGGGCTATTAGGTGGCGTCGCGGCGATTTGTGACGTCTGGTTAGGCTGGCCTTTGCCACTTACCATCATTGTGACGTTGGTTCTGGGACTGCTTCTCGGTGCCTGGAACGGATGGTGGGTCGCGTACCGCAAAGTCCCTTCATTTATTGTCACCCTCGCGGGCATGTTGGCATTTCGCGGCATACTCATTGGCATCACCAACGGCACGACTGTTTCCCCCACCAGCGCCGCGATGTCACAAATTGGGCAAAGCTATCTACCTGCCAGCACTGGCTTCATCATTGGCGCGCTTGGCTTAATGGCTTTTGTTGGTTGGCAATGGCGCGGAAGAATGCGCCGTCAGGCTTTGGGTTTGCAGTCTCCGGCCTCTACCGCAGTAGTCGGTCGCCAGGCTTTAACCGCTATCATCGTATTAGGCGCAATCTGGCTGTTGAATGATTACCGTGGCGTTCCCACTCCTGTTCTGCTGCTGACGTTGCTGTTACTCGGCGGAATGTTTATGGCAACGCGGACGGCATTTGGACGACGCATTTATGCCATCGGCGGCAATCTGGAAGCAGCACGTCTCTCCGGGATTAACGTTGAACGCACCAAACTTGCCGTGTTCGCGATTAACGGATTAATGGTAGCCATCGCCGGATTAATCCTTAGTTCTCGACTTGGCGCTGGTTCACCTTCTGCGGGAAATATCGCCGAACTGGACGCAATTGCAGCATGCGTGATTGGCGGCACCAGCCTGGCTGGCGGTGTGGGAAGCGTTGCCGGAGCAGTAATGGGGGCATTTATCATGGCTTCACTGGATAACGGCATGAGTATGATGGATGTACCGACCTTCTGGCAGTATATCGTTAAAGGTGCGATTCTGTTGCTGGCAGTATGGATGGACTCCGCAACCAAACGCCGTTCTTGATTTTGATAAAAATTTTCTCAAAGCCGGTTACGTATTACCGGTTTTGAGTTTTTGCATGATTCAGCAGGAAAAGAACCATGTTTACTAAACGTCACCGCATCACATTACTGTTCAATGCCAATAAAGCCTATGACCGGCAGGTAGTAGAAGGCGTAGGGGAATATTTACAGGCGTCACAATCGGAATGGGATATTTTCATTGAAGAAGATTTCCGCGCCCGCATTGATAAAATCAAGGACTGGTTAGGAGATGGCGTCATTGCCGACTTCGACGACAAACAGATCGAGCAAGCGCTGGCTGATGTCGACGTCCCCATTGTTGGGGTTGGCGGCTCGTATCACCTTGCAGAAAGTTACCCACCCGTTCATTACATTGCCACCGATAACTATGCGCTGGTTGAAAGCGCATTTTTGCATTTAAAAGAGAAAGGCGTTAACCGCTTTGCTTTTTATGGTCTTCCGGAATCAAGCGGCAAACGTTGGGCCACTGAACGCGAATATGCATTTCGTCAGCTTGTCGCCGAAGAAAAGTATCGCGGAGTGGTTTATCAGGGGTTAGAAACCGCGCCAGAGAACTGGCAACATGCGCAAAATCGGCTGGCAGACTGGCTACAAACGCTGCCACCGCAAACCGGGATTATTGCCGTTACTGACGCCCGGGCGCGGCATATTCTGCAAGTATGTGAACATCTACATATTCCCGTACCGGAAAAATTATGCGTGATTGGCATCGATAACGAAGAACTGACCCGCTATCTGTCGCGTGTCGCCCTTTCTTCGGTCGCTCAGGGCGCGCGGCAAATGGGCTATCAGGCGGCAAAACTGTTGCATCGATTATTAGATAAAGAAGAAATGCCGCTACAGCGAATTTTGGTCCCACCAGTTCGCGTCATTGAACGGCGCTCAACAGATTATCGCTCGCTGACCGATCCCGCCGTTATTCAGGCCATGCATTACATTCGTAATCACGCCTGTAAAGGGATTAAAGTGGATCAGGTACTGGATGCGGTCGGGATCTCGCGCTCCAATCTTGAGAAGCGTTTTAAAGAAGAGGTGGGTGAAACCATCCATGCCATGATTCATGCCGAGAAGCTGGAGAAAGCGCGCAGTCTGCTGATTTCAACCACCTTGTCGATCAATGAGATATCGCAAATGTGCGGTTATCCATCGCTGCAATATTTCTACTCTGTTTTTAAAAAAGCATATGACACAACGCCAAAAGAGTATCGCGATGTAAATAGCGAGGTCATGTTGTAGCGATGATGAGAATTGTCGGCGTCACATCAGGGAACTCAGCACAGCCACCTGATGCGAGCAAAAGCCTTATCCGACCGACAAATCAGATAAGGCTCAAGGAAATGCAATTACATATGCGCCGCGATTAACCGTTGGTTATCCTGGTACATTGCGAACAGGTAGTTATTATAACTCTTCCCTTTGGTCGAGTAGCCCTTCAGCTTGTGAATCATCGCTGTGGCAGTCACTTCCTGATCCGCTTTACGCAGCTGCGCACGCGATTTACGGAACGAAGAGTAAGCCGGGTGCGTATTCAGGTTAGTGACATAGGCGCTCACCGATTCTTTGACAGAACTAAACTGTGAGTACCCTTTCACTTTACCCGGCGCATTGGTACAACGTCCTTTCATGCATTTCATGCCGAACAGATTGTTATTGTTGCGCGCCAGCTTCGACGTTCCCCAACCGCTTTCTGCTGCAGCCATCGTCGCCACCATACTGGTAGGGATAATGTCTACGCGTTCAAGCAAGGTATTCCACGGGATTTTTCGCGTATTACCAGACCACTTCACCTTGTAGCGTTTGGCGATGTCTTTCAGACGCGCACGCTCAGCAGGTGACCATTGGCCCTGATACTGTTTTGAAATCAGCCAGTTACGTTCTGCAGTAATGGCTGCATTTTGGCTGGTAATGTAAGGCATTACGGTCCGGAGAAACGCCTTTTTCCTTGGTGTTCCGGAAGGGTATTTTCGCAAATCAGGAAGTGAACTACTCTTTGCACTATTGCGAGAATACTCTTGTTTACTGCTTACCTGTTTATTACTAGCTTTAGTTAAGTGGGACTTTTGACTCGCTGTTGTTGTGTGCGTCTTCGCTAACACCTCACTCGAAAACACCAGAGTGAGTAACATAAGAATCATCGCCCCATATCGTCGTATGGGAGTCAAAATCATCAGGTCTCCTGGTCGGATTTAATCATTCCAACACCTTATATTTTTCACAAATTTGAGAGTTGAATCTCAAATCATATCAAAAATAGCTGTCAAGAGCACCCCAAGGAATAGTCCAAATCTGAAACTATGTCACGTGTTAACGATTCAGATTGGCGCTAAATCGCAGAAAATGTGGGGTTTATCGCAAAATTCAGCCGTTTTTTGCGCGAGATCGCTCACCCTTGCTTCTCATCCTGTGGACTTACCGCTCAGGGATGAGTTTTGTCTGGCTTATCGCTGGCAAACTGTCTGAAATCGCAGCAATAAGGACTCATCCACCATGAAACTCGCCGCCTGTTTTCTGACACTCCTTCCTGGCTTCGCCGTTGCCGCCAGCTGGACTTCTCCGGGGTTCCCTGCCTTTAGCGAACAGGGAACGGGAACATTTGTCAGCCACGCGCAGTTGCCCAAAGGTACGCGTCCACTCACGCTAAATTTTGACCAACAGTGCTGGCAGCCTGCAGATGCGATAAAACTCAATCAGATGCTTTCCCTGCAACCTTGTAGCAACACGCCGCCTCAATGGCGATTGTTCAGAGACGGCAAATATACGCTGCAAATAGACACCCGCTCCGGTACGCCAACATTGATGATTTCCATCCAGAACGCCGCCGAACCGGTAGCAAACCTGGTCCGTGAATGCCCGAAATGGGATGGATTACCGCTCACGCTGGATGTCAGCGCCACTTTCCCGGAAGGAGCCGCCGTACGGGATTATTACAGCCAGCAAATTGCGATAGTGAAGAACGGTCAAATAACGTTACAACCCGCTGCTACCAGCAACGGTTTACTCCTGCTGGAACGGGCAGAAACTGACGCCCCTGCCCCTTTCGACTGGCATAACGCCACGGTTTACTTTGTGCTGACAGATCGTTTCGAAAACGGCGATCCCAGTAATGACCAGAGTTACGGACGTCATAAAGACGGTATGGCGGAAATTGGCACTTTTCACGGCGGCGATTTACGCGGCCTGACCAACAAACTGGATTACCTCCAGCAGTTGGGCGTTAATGCTTTATGGATAAGCGCCCCATTTGAGCAAATTCACGGCTGGGTCGGCGGCGGTACAAAAGGCGATTTCCCGCATTATGCCTACCACGGTTATTACACACAGGACTGGACGAATCTTGATGCCAATATGGGCAACGAAGCCGATCTACGGACGCTGGTTGATAGCGCACATCAGCGCGGTATTCGTATTCTCTTTGATGTCGTGATGAACCACACCGGCTATGCCACGCTGGCGGATATGCAGGAGTATCAGTTTGGCGCGTTATATCTTTCTGGTGACGAGGTGAAAAAAACGCTGGGTGAACGCTGGAGCGACTGGAAACCTGCCGCCGGGCAAACCTGGCATAGCTTTAACGATTACATTAATTTCAGCGACAAAACAGGCTGGGATAAATGGTGGGGAAAAAACTGGATCAGAACGGATATCGGCGATTACGACAATCCTGGATTCGACGATCTCACTATGTCGCTGGCCTTTTTGCCGGATATCAAAACCGAATCAACTACCGCTTCTGGTCTGCCGGTGTTCTATAAAAACAAAACGGATACTCACGCTAAAGTCATCGAAGGCTTTACACCTCGCGATTACTTAACCCACTGGTTAAGTCAGTGGGTCCGCGACTATGGGATTGATGGTTTTCGGGTCGATACCGCCAAACATGTTGAGTTGCCCGCCTGGCAGCAACTGAAAACCGAAGCCAGCGCCGCGCTTCGCGAATGGAAAAAAGCTAACCCCGACAAAGCATTAGATGACAAACCTTTCTGGATGACCGGTGAAGCCTGGGGCCACGGCGTGATGCAAAGTGACTACTATCGCCACGGCTTCGATGCGATGATCAATTTCGATTATCAGGAGCAGGCGGCGAAAGCAGTCGATTGTCTGGCGCAGATGGATACGACCTGGCAGCAAATGGCGGAGAAATTGCAGGGTTTCAACGTGTTGAGCTACCTCTCGTCGCATGATACCCGTCTGTTCCGTGAAGGGGGCGACAAAGCAGCAGAGTTATTACTATTAGCGCCAGGCGCGGTACAAATCTTTTATGGCGATGAATCCTCGCGTCCGTTCGGTCCTACAGGTTCTGATCCGCTGCAAGGTACACGTTCGGATATGAACTGGCAGGATGTTAGCGGTAAATCTGCCGCCAACGTCGCGCACTGGCAGAAAATCAGCCAGTTCCGCGCCCGCCATCCCGCAATTGGCGCGGGCAAACAAACGACACTTTCGCTGAAGCAGGGCTACGGCTTTGTTCGTGAGCATGGCGACGATAAAGTGCTGGTCATCTGGGCTGGGCAACAGTGACTTTTCCGGCTTCCCGTTCGTCAGTACCTCGGGAAGCCGCCAACCAGGATAAAATGTCAGCCCTAATCAGCGTTGCAGGATAAAGCACCGCTCACTCTCCAACAGACCGATTTGCACCCCAGCAAATGTAGCGTTATTGTTACCTTCCTTGCTACAGAGTTCGACAGATATCCCGCTATGACATTCTCCCTTTTTGGTGACAAATTTACCCGCCACTCCGGCATTACGCTGCTGATGGAAGATCTGAACGACGGTTTACGCACGCCTGGCGCGATTATGCTCGGCGGCGGTAATCCGGCGCAGATCCCGGAAATGCAGGACTACTTCCAGACGCTACTGACCGACATGCTGGAAAGTGGCAAAGCGACTGATGCACTGTGCAATTACGACGGTCCACAGGGGAAAACGGAGCTACTCACACTGCTTGCCGGAATGCTGCGCGAGAAGTTGGGTTGGGATATCGAAGCACAGAATATTGCACTAACAAACGGCAGCCAGAGCGCGTTTTTCTACTTATTTAATCTGTTTGCCGGACGCCGTGCCGATGGTCGGGTCAAAAAAGTGCTGTTCCCGCTGGCACCGGAATACATTGGCTACGCTGACGCCGGACTGGAAGAAGATCTGTTTGTCTCTGCGCGTCCGAATATTGAACTGCTGCCGGAAGGCCAGTTTAAATACCACGTCGATTTTGAGCATCTGCATATTGGCGAAGAAACCGGGATGATTTGCGTCTCCCGGCCGACGAATCCAACAGGCAATGTGATTACTGACGAAGAGTTGCTGAAGCTTGACGCGCTGGCGAATCAACACGGCATTCCGCTGGTGATTGATAACGCTTATGGCGTCCCGTTCCCGGGTATCATCTTCAGTGAAGCGCGCCCGCTATGGAATCCGAATATCGTGCTGTGCATGAGTCTTTCCAAGCTGGGGCTGCCTGGCTCCCGCTGCGGCATTATCATCGCCAATGAAAAAATCATCACTGCCATCACCAATATGAACGGCATTATCAGCCTGGCACCTGGCGGTATTGGTCCGGCGATGATGTGTGAAATGATTAAGCGTAACGATCTGCTGCGCCTGTCTGAAACAGTCATCAAACCGTTTTACTACCAGCGTGTTCAGGAAACTATCGCCATCATTCGCCGCTATTTACCGGAAGATCGCTGCCTAATTCATAAACCAGAAGGAGCCATTTTCCTCTGGCTATGGTTTAAGGATTTGCCCATTACGACCGAGCAACTCTACCAGCGCCTGAAAGCACGCGGCGTGCTGATGGTGCCGGGGCACAACTTCTTCCCGGGACTGGATAAACCGTGGCCGCATACGCATCAATGTATGCGCATGAACTACGTACCAGAGCCGGAGAAAATTGAGGCGGGGGTGAAGATTCTGGCGGAAGAGATAGAAAGAGCCTGGGCTGAAAGTCACTAAAAATTGCCTGATGCGCTACGCTTATCAGGCCTACATGATTTCTGCAATATATTGAATTTGGAAGAATTTGTAGGCCGGATAAGGCGTTTACGCCGCATCTGGCATAAACAAAGCGCACTATTCCGGCGTTGAGAAACGCCGGAAAACGTTTCAAACAGGCTGCTGCCGTAGCCGATGCCGCTGCACTTTCTCGACATCCATGCACTGCAACGCCTTTGTCGGGCAGGCTTCAACACAGGCCGGCCCCGTCTCCCGATGCCAGCACAGATCGCACTTAATCGCCCTCGCCTTTTTGCGCGAAGAAACGACCTCCATCGCACCAAACGGGCAAGCCAGCATACAGCTTTTACAGCCAATGCAACGTGTTTGTTCAACGAAAATATGCCCATGTTCGCGGCTTATCGCGTCAATAGGGCAGACATTCGCGCACGGTGCATCTTCACACTGATGACAGGCTACTGCCGTGGTCCAGCTGTGGTCTTTAATGACACGAATACGGGAAATAAACTCGTCTGGTGACAACGCAGCGCAATCCTGATTATCCTGATGCGACACTGCGCAAGCCACTTCACAGGTACGGCAACCGATACATTTCGTCGCATCCGCAATAATAAACCGGTTCATGATCACTCCTTTGCACTAAAACAGCAGAGTGCCAGAGAGCGCGTCCCTACTGCTTTGATCCAACGAAGGAAATGTTAAAGTTTTGGCACTTGTCCAAAACGTTATGTGATCGCGCCCTGGTCGTCCCTGACAGTAAATCCCAGTTCATTAGAAATAGCCTGCGCGGTTTCACGCAGTGGTTTCAGGAGATTTTTCTCCCCCACCTGTTTCAGACGTGATGTCGAAAGCGAAATCGACACGGCGTACGGCACCCGCCCATGAATATTAAACACCGGAACAGCAATACAGGAGACGCCGAGTTCGTTTTCTTCTCTGTCCATCGCCGCTCCGCTTTCACGAATGTGCGCCAGTTCGTCGAACATCGCGGGCAGCTCGGTAATGGTATTGCGGGTTAACGGCTGGATCTCATGCTGATGGTTTTCCCAGTATGACTTCACGTAGTCCGGGTGACCAAACGCCATGTAGATCTTGCCCATTGCGGAACAGTAGAGCGGCATATGCTGGCCAATATAGGCACGGGTTCGCAGCATCCCAGTTGTGGGTTCCAGCTTATAAATCAAAATAGCGTGATCGTCTTCGCGGCTGGAGAAGTTAATGGTTTCACCAGTGGCGATGTTCAGTGCCTCAAGATGCGGAGCGGCGATATGAATGATATTCAGCGAAGACAGCGCCTTCTGCCCGACGGCAATAAATTTGGTAGTCAGGCGGTAACTCCCTGCGGCGGGCGCGGTGGTCACATAGCCGCAGGACTGTAATCCCTGCAATAAGCGATGGACGGTACTCTTATTTAAACCAGCCAGCTCCGAAAGATGCGCCAACGGACAACCGTTTGGATAGTTGCTCAAAATCTCAATCAGCATCAACCCGCGAAACAGACTCTGGCTTCCGGCTGGACGCTCTTTTTCCTGCGCCATCCCGTTCTCTTTTTTTCCCATCACTTCTTTCCCCATTTTGTCGCGTCCTGATGGTAGCGCAAAGTGTGCCGTAGTTCACGAT
>NZ_SJWV01000699.1:0-314 GCF_004352695.1 Escherichia sp. KCJ4928 | reverse complement strand
AATAACGGTATGGCGGCCTCAGGTTTTGGAACGGGAGGCAAATACCAGCAGGCGATACAGGCCGCAACGGCAGCAGTACAGGGGCTGGCCGGCGGTAATCTGAGTGCAGCCCTGGCAGGTGGTGCAGTACCGTATATTGCTGAAATTATCAAACAGACCACCCCGGACGGTGCGGGACGTGTGGCAACTCATGCAGTAGTGAATGCAGCCCTGTCTCTGGCACAGGGTAAGAATGCTCTGGCTGGTGCCGCAGGCGCAGCCACCGGCGAGGTGGTGGGAATGATAGCCACACAGATGTACGGTAAGCCGGTGAG
>NZ_SJWV01000698.1:0-315 GCF_004352695.1 Escherichia sp. KCJ4928 | reverse complement strand
CCGGTCAGCCAGGATTTCACTTTCCAGCCGGTCGAGCATCTGCACCAGCACCGGCGGGAACACCACACTGCCACCGTCTTCGCCGCCGGACTGCTGAAGCGCATCCGCCAGGCTGCGGCGCTGCGTTTTCGCCAGCTCACCGGTGGCGGTTTCAACTCTGATGAGTGGCGTGAAGCTCCCCGGCTGATAAATCGTCTGGATGCGGGTTCTGTCGTTCTGTATTGTGGTCAGCCGGTCGCCGTCCCAGCCGTACCAGGTCACTTGCGGTTTCCGTGACAGCGACATCCAGCCCGTCAGGTCCCGTTCACGCCGCCA
>NZ_SJWV01000697.1:0-318 GCF_004352695.1 Escherichia sp. KCJ4928 | reverse complement strand
AAAGGAGACGAGAACATGTACTGTACTGTTAAAGAAATTATCCGCGAAGTGCTGGATACAGACGTGCCGGACAGTGAATGCGTTTTTGCCGTGGTGCTGACCCGTGGGGATGTGCGTCACATAGCCCGGGACTGGAACCTGTCAGACGATGAGCTGGAAACCGTCATGCAGCGGCTGGACGATGCTTTTGTATATGGCGCATGTGACAGAGTTGTTTCCGATATTGTCAATGAACTGATGGAGGAAAAGCGCGTAAACCGTCTTGTAACAGTCCCTGCGGTGCTGCTGGAAAAAGTGATGGTGATGGCTGGTAGTGAA
>NZ_SJWV01000696.1:0-318 GCF_004352695.1 Escherichia sp. KCJ4928 | reverse complement strand
AATGACACACCGTTTGCCGATGAACGTGTGATTGAGCAGCATATTGAAGCTGGCATTTCACTGTGCGATGCAGTGAACTTTCTTGTTGAAAAATACGCACTGGTGCGTACCGACCAGCCGGAATTCAATGCCTGTACCCGTTCTCAGTTAATAAACAGCATCGATATCCTCCGGGCTCGCAGGGCGACCGGCCTGATGACCCGCGACAATTACAGAACGGTAAATAACATTACCCAGGGGAAGCATCCGGAGGCGAAACAATGAAACTGACTCTGACGCTGGAAGCAGACAGCGTTAACGTGCAGGCGCTGAACATGG
>NZ_SJWV01000695.1:0-318 GCF_004352695.1 Escherichia sp. KCJ4928 | reverse complement strand
CACAGCAGGATATCGCCTGCCTGTGCAGAGGACAGGGACACCCGGCAAAAGCCAGTGGCCTCCATATTGTCCAGGTACAGGTTCTGGCCGTTGCGCCACCAGTCATCCTCGCGATGAAAATCCGGCATCTCAATCCCCGCCAGATGGTATGCATCCCGGAACAGGGTGTAACAGTCCGTCACACCGTGTTCAAAGCGCCGTCCGGTCAGGTGCGGCACACAGCGGAACCGGTGAATTTCACCCCGACAGACCAGCCACCAGGGCAGGGCACTCTTTATCTGCAGCCGCCGGTCCGCCTCGCTCAGCCAGGGCAGACCA
>NZ_SJWV01000694.1:0-321 GCF_004352695.1 Escherichia sp. KCJ4928 | reverse complement strand
CAGCTGTGCCACACATGACGGGGGAATGTAACCTTCGCTATCTTACTGAAAATGTGCCATTTGCAGGAACCGGCGGTCAATCCTGTATGCAGGATTTGTATCACAGTTCCGGATGAGAGGAAGACGTGTGCGACCGTAAAAAAGCCGGCATTACTGCCAGCTTTAACCATCGCAGTTAAGTAAACCAGTCGACAGACATCCCGGAAATGTCTCTCAGACATATCAGGGCGGCAGGCACTGAGCGTAAAGGGCCCGCAGGCCCTTTTGAATACGGAGTATCAGAACGAGTAACGGAAGTTAGCGTTGACTGCATTATCAACG
>NZ_SJWV01000693.1:0-321 GCF_004352695.1 Escherichia sp. KCJ4928 | reverse complement strand
TGAGGTAGCCTGAGTTTAACGGACACTCCTTCCTGAAATAGAATGGCATCAGAAGGAGCTAATAATGAGCAGAAAAACCCAACGTTACTCTAAAGAGTTCAAAGCCGAAGCTGTCAGAACGGTTCTTGAAAATCAACTTTCGATCAGTGAAGGCGCTTCCCGATTATCTCTTCCTGAAGGCACTTTAGGACAATGGGTTACCGCCGCCAGAAAAGGGCTCGGTACTCCTGGTTCCCGCACGGTGGCTGAACTGGAATCTGAAATTCTGCAACTGCGTAAGGCGTTAAATGAAGCTCGCCTTGAGCGAGATATATTAAAAAA
>NZ_SJWV01000692.1:0-322 GCF_004352695.1 Escherichia sp. KCJ4928 | reverse complement strand
GGTCAACGCCCTTGAGCCACAGCCAGTTCGGAGGCGTCAGGCGCAAATCATGTGCGTAAAGCCAGACCAGACCGCTGCGAACGTAACGGTGCTGCCTGAGCCACTTTTGTGCGCCTTCTGTTTTGATAACCCGGATAAAGGCGTTTCTGGCCAGTGAATACACCGGCGTGCTGAAACGCCCCTGGTCCCGTTTACTTTTGAGCCTGCAGGAGAGATTGAGGTTGTTCATCAGGGCTACCGCTGCTTTCCGGTCACCGAGGAAGAACTGCAGGCCAAAGATGGCAAAGAGCGCTTTTTCATGTGGGGCCATGTCTTTCCAGCT
>NZ_SJWV01000691.1:0-327 GCF_004352695.1 Escherichia sp. KCJ4928 | reverse complement strand
ATATTCACAACTTCACCCGAACAGTTGCTGAAGACGGCAAGCTGGAAATCCACACCACCTATGTGAGTCTGCCGATGATCCCTCTTGAAATCTCCGGCATCTCAGCAAGGACGCTGGCCAACACCATACACACCATGGCTGCACGTGGATATGAGTACAAAGAGCGTTTCCCGCAGATGATCCGGTATCGGGTTAAAGAGTGGGAAAAAGTTGCCGGTGTGCCTGTTGCAGAAGTATTTTAAGGTAGCGACCAACTGTTAGACGATAATCCGTCAGCCGGTTTTCTCTGAACCGGCTTTTTCTTTTCAGGCAGAATGCCTGTCTGCC
>NZ_SJWV01000690.1:0-330 GCF_004352695.1 Escherichia sp. KCJ4928 | reverse complement strand
CGTCAGAAACCTGGCGCGACAAACAGACGGGGGAGATGCGGGAGCAGACGGAATGGCACCGCGTGGTGCTGTTCGGCAAGCTCGCGGAAGTGGCAGGTGAATATCTGCGCAAGGGCGCGCAGGTCTATATCGAGGGGCAACTCCGAACCCGTAGCTGGGAAGATAACGGTATCACCCGTTACGTCACTGAAATTCTTGTTAAGACCACGGGCACCATGCAGATGCTGGGGAGTGCACCACAGCAGAACGCTCAGGCTCAACCGCAGCCTCAGCAGAATGGGCAGCCACAGAGTGCTGACGCGACGAAAAAAAGTGGCGCGAAAACGAAAG
>NZ_SJWV01000068.1:0-20446 GCF_004352695.1 Escherichia sp. KCJ4928 | reverse complement strand
CTCCTGTCATGTGCATTGCTTCATATAATCACTGGCGCAAGGAGCGCGCAGGGGGCGGCCAATCGCCGCCGCCCCCTGCACCCCCGGGCTCTGGCGAACAAAATCGCCGCTGCGCGGTGCCCTCGGCTTATCCCTTACGGCTACCGGGTCGGGCGCGAGGTAACATCCCTGTAAAACGCGCCCTCAGCCCACATCCATGTGGGCTGCCCCGGCCTTCAGGGAACGCCTCGGCAATTTTGACGCCACCAAACAACCGTGCGGCCTATTGATAAAGAGCTAACACATTGTCAAAAAACATCACTATGGTTTTTTAGAGTTTCTCGATATCAATTGCCTGAATAGCCCTTGCAATATCAGGGGAATTATTCAACACCCGAACATGCTGAAATAATCCCGTTGCTTCATCGTATTCTTTACGCAAATAACTCAACCACTGTTTAATCCGCGCAACGTGATATAACCCGGTATCGCCCTGCTTTTCCAGACGGGTATATTTTTGCAGCAAAGCAACCACCTCCGGCCACAGCATTCGCGGTTCGTTATATTTTACTACCCGGCTCAGGTTGGGAATATTGAGCGCCCCGCGACCAATCATCACTGCGTCGCAGCCGCTGATCGCAATGCATTGTTGCGCGCTCTGCCAGTCCCAGATTTCGCCGTTGGCAATCACCGGAATATTCAGCCGCTGGCGAATCTCGCCAATCGCCTGCCAGTCAATATGCTCCGCGCGGTAACCCTGCTCTTTTGTCCGTCCATGCACCACCAGCTCCGGAGCACCAGCCTGTTGAACCGCATCGGCGATTTCAAATTTCTTCTCACCGCTGTCCCAGCCCAGACGCACTTTCACGCTGACGGGCAAATGCGCCGGTACAGCTTCACGCATCGCTTTTGCACCCTGATAGATGAGTTCAGGATCTTTGAGTAACGTCGCCCCACCACCGCTACCGTTGACCGTTTTCGACGGGCAGCCGCAATTGAGATCCACGCCCCAGGAACCTAATTCCACCGCACGGGCGGCGTTCTCTGCCAGCCATTGTGGGAACTGACCCAACAACTGCACGCGCACCAGCGTACCGGATGGTGTCCGGCTGGCGTTTTGTAGCTCAGGGCAAATGCGATGAAAAACTTTTACCGGCAGCAGTTGATCCACCACGCGGACAAACTCGGTGATGCACAGATCGTAGTCGTTAACTTCGGTCAGCAATTCACGCACCAGAGAGTCAAGCACTCCCTCCATCGGTGCCAGTAACACACGCATATCATCACCCGCAAAATAATGAGGCGCTATGTTAGCGCCTATGGTCAGCGGATTAAAGGTCTACAAAGAGGGATTGCTGCAAACTGCAATCCCTCTCTATGCTTGATGTATGCCTGAGTTCGTTGCGCATTGCGTAATGCCGGGGAGCGAAAAAATAAGCGCTGATTTCTTAATGTGATCGGTAGCACGTTTTACGAATTAATTGTATGATGAATCCATCTCATCTGGGGTGTTGATTATGAGTAAGACACTGAACATTATCTGGCAATATTTACGCGCTTTCGTCCTGATTTATGCCTGCCTGTATGCAGGCATTTTCATTGCTTCCCTGCTACCGGTAACCATTCCGGGCAGCATCATCGGGATGCTGATCCTGTTTGTCCTGCTGGCCTTGCAAATTCTTCCGGCGAAATGGGTCAATCCGGGGTGCTACGTACTGATTCGCTATATGGCGCTATTGTTTGTGCCGATTGGCGTAGGCGTCATGCAATATTTTGATTTGCTCCGCGCGCAGTTTGGCCCGGTAGTGGTTTCCTGTGCTGTCAGTACGCTGGTGGTTTTTCTGGTGGTGAGCTGGAGTTCACAACTGGTACACGGTGAACGTAAAGTCGTAGGTCAGAAAGGATCAGAAGAATGATGGCGAATATCTGGTGGTCATTACCGCTGACGTTGATTGTCTTTTTTGCCGCCCGCAAACTGGCGGCACGGTATAAGTTTCCCCTGCTTAACCCGTTGCTGGTAGCAATGGTGGTGATCATTCCTTTTTTAATGCTGACCGGCATCTCTTACGACAGCTACTTTAAAGGTAGCGAAGTGCTAAACGATCTGCTGCAACCGGCGGTCGTCGCGCTGGCCTATCCTTTATATGAGCAGCTACACCAGATCCGCGCGCGCTGGAAATCGATCATCACCATCTGTTTTATCGGCAGCGTGGTTGCGATGGTGACGGGGACTTCCGTGGCATTGTTGATGGGCGCTTCACCGGAAATCGCCGCGTCAATCCTGCCGAAATCAGTCACCACGCCTATTGCAATGGCGGTTGGCGGCAGTATTGGCGGTATTCCGGCAATCAGCGCAGTTTGCGTGATTTTCGTCGGCATCCTCGGCGCGGTATTTGGCCATACATTGCTTAATGCGATGCGTATTCGTACCAAAGCTGCGCGCGGTCTGGCAATGGGGACTGCCTCGCACGCCCTCGGTACGGCGCGCTGCGCCGAGCTGGATTATCAGGAAGGTGCATTTAGTTCGCTAGCGCTGGTGTTATGCGGGATAATTACTTCGCTGATCGCACCGTTCCTTTTCCCGATTATTCTGGCAGTAATGGGCTAAAATTTGCGATGCGTCGCGCATTTTTGATGTAAGTTTCACGCGTTGCATAATTAATGAGATTCAGATCACATATAAAGCCATAACGGGTTCGTAAACTGTTATCCCATTACATGATTATGAGGCAACGCCATGCATCCACGTTTTCAAACCGCTTTTGCCCAACTTGCGGATAACTTGCAATCTGCACTGGAACCTATTCTGGCAGACAAGTACTTCCCCGCTTTGTTGACCGGGGAGCAAGTCTCATCGCTGAAGAGCGCAACGGGGCTGGACGAAGACGCGCTGGCATTCGCACTACTTCCGCTGGCGGCGGCCTGTGCGCGTACGCCATTGTCGAATTTTAATGTTGGCGCAATTGCGCGCGGTGTGAGCGGAACCTGGTATTTCGGTGCCAATATGGAATTTATTGGTGCGACAATGCAGCAAACCGTTCATGCCGAACAAAGCGCGATCAGCCACGCCTGGTTGAGTGGTGAAAAAGCGCTTGCAGCCATCACCGTTAACTACACGCCTTGTGGTCACTGCCGTCAGTTTATGAATGAACTGAACAGCGGTCTGGATCTGCGTATTCATCTGCCGGGCCGCGAGGCACACGCGCTGCGTGACTATCTGCCGGATGCCTTTGGGCCGAAAGATCTGGAGATTAAAACGCTGCTGATGGACGAGCAGGATCACGGCTATGCGCTGACTGGTGATGCGCTTTCTCAGGCGGCGATTGCAGCGGCAAACCGTTCGCACATGCCTTACAGTAAGTCGCCAAGCGGTGTCGCGCTGGAATGTAAAGACGGTCGTATTTTCAGTGGCAGCTACGCTGAAAACGCCGCATTCAACCCGACTCTGCCACCGTTGCAGGGAGCGTTAATTCTGTTGAATCTCAAGGGTTATGATTACCCGGATATCCAGCGCGCGGTTCTGGCAGAAAAAGCCGATGCGCCGTTGATTCAGTGGGATGCCACCTCCGCAACGCTGAAAGCTCTCGGCTGTCACAGTATCGACCGAGTGCTTCTCGCTTAAGCCTGGTGCCGGATGCGGCGTGAACGCCTTGTCCGGCTTGCCAGCCCTCTCCTGGTGTCGAAATTCCCGGCAAACAGTTTGCCGTTTCTTGCGCAAAACCAGCGGGTAAAGTAGCCTGATGGAAATTTTCCTTAGATCGAGTCTCCTGCATGTTAAAGCGCGTGTTCCTCAGCCTGTTAGTCCTGATCGGCTTGCTGCTGTTGACTGTGCTCGGCCTCGATCGCTGGATGAGCTGGAAAACCGCGCCTTATATCTACGACGAATTGCAGGATCTCCCCTACCGCCAGGTCGGTGTGGTGCTCGGAACAGCAAAATATTATCGTACTGGCGTAATTAATCAGTATTATCGCTACCGCATTCAAGGAGCGATTAATGCCTATAACAGCGGTAAGGTAAATTATCTATTACTGAGCGGCGATAACGCATTGCAAAGTTATAATGAGCCGATGACCATGCGCAAAGATTTAATCGCTGCTGGTGTCGACCCATCAGATATTGTTCTCGATTACGCAGGCTTTCGTACGCTGGATTCCATAGTGCGTACACGCAAAGTTTTCGATACTAATGATTTCATTATTATCACCCAACGTTTCCACTGTGAGCGGGCATTATTTATTGCGCTGCATATGGGGATTCAGGCTCAGTGTTATGCCGTACCGTCACCGAAAGATATGCTGTCAGTACGTATTCGCGAATTTGCCGCCCGTTTCGGAGCGCTGGCTGACCTTTATATTTTTAAACGTGAACCGCGTTTTTTAGGGCCGCTGGTCCCTATTCCGGCTATGCACCAGGTGCCGGAAGATGCGCAGGGGTATCCCGCCGTCACACCCGAACAGTTACTTGAATTACAAAAGAAACAAGGAAAGTAGTTATGGATGTACAGCAGTTTTTTGTCGTTGCCGTTTTTTTCCTTATCCCGATATTTTGTTTCCGCGAAGCATGGAAAGGCTGGCGCGCAGGCGCGATTGATAAACGGGTTAAAAATGCACCGGAACCGGTGTATGTCTGGCGAGCAAAAAATCCCGGACTCTTCTTCGCTTATATGGTGGCATATATTGGCTTCGGAGTTTTATCTATCGGCATGATTGTTTATCTTATTTTCTATCGTTAATATTTTCTCTTTTATGTTAATTATTGAGAATAATTATTACGTCACTCAATAAGCTGCGGATGTAACATTCTGAACCGCAGCTATTTGTGAATCCTTTCACAGTTTAAATTTCCCCACGCGCATAGCCTTAATATCAGCACGCAATATTTATACTCTAAATAATTCGAGTTGCAGGAAGGCGACAAGTGAGTGAGTCCCCAGGAGCTTACATAAGTAAGTGACTGGGGTGAGCGAACGCAGACGCAGCACATGCAACTTGAAGTATGACGAGTATATTTAGCGTTCGCCTTAATTACTCATAGCATTAAGGAAGATCACATGCCGCAACAAAATTATCTGGATGAACTCACTCCGGCTTTTACGCCTTTACTGGCGATTAAAGAAGCCTCTCGCTGTTTATTATGTCACGACGCTCCCTGTAGTCAGGCTTGCCCGGCACAGACCGATCCGGGGAAATTTATTCGCTCAATCTACTTTCGTAATTTTAAAGGCGCTGCCGAGACAATTCGCGAAAATAATGCCCTCGGTGCCGTTTGTGCCAGAGTGTGCCCGACGGAGAAATTATGCCAAAGCGGTTGTACCCGTGCCGGTGTTGATGCTCCCATTGATATCGGTCGCTTACAGCGTTTTGTTACTGATTTTGAACAACAAACTGGGATGGAAATTTATCAGCCCGGTACTAAAACGCTCGGCAAAGTCGCGATTATTGGCGCAGGTCCTGCCGGATTGCAGGCCAGTGTGACACTGACAAACCAGGGTTATGACGTCACGATTTATGAGAAAGAAGCGCACCCCGGTGGCTGGTTGCGTAACGGTATTCCGCAATTTCGGTTACCGCAATCAGTGCTGGATGCAGAAATCGCCCGTATTGAAAAAATGGGCGTGACCATTAAGTGCAACAACGAAGTCGGTAAAACACTCACCCTGGAGCAACTGAAAGCGGAAAACCGCGCGGTACTGGTCACCGTGGGGTTATCGAGCGGTTCGGGGTTATCGCTGTTTGAGCATAGCGACGTTGAGATTGCCGTCGACTTCCTGCAACGTGCACGACAGGCGCAAGGCGATATCAGCATTCCACAAAGCGCATTAATTATCGGCGGCGGTGATGTCGCGATGGACGTAGCCAGCACGCTGAAAGTTCTCGGCTGTCAGGCGGTAACCTGCATAGCGCGTGAAGAGTTAGATGAGTTTCCGGCAAGCGAAAAAGAGTTTGCCAGCGCCCGGGAGCTGGGCGTTTCGATCATCGATGGATTCACGCCAGTAGCCGTGGAAGGCAATAAAGTCACGTTTAAGCATGTACGGTTACCGGGCGAACTGACGATGGCGGCAGATAAAATTATTCTCGCCGTCGGTCAGCATGCCAGACTGGATGCCTTTGCGGAGTTAGAGCCGCAGCGTAACACCATCAAAACACAAAATTATCAGACCCGCGATCCGCAAGTCTTTGCTGCTGGCGATATTGTTGAGGGTGACAAAACCGTGGTCTATGCCGTGAAAACCGGGAAAGAAGCCGCCGAGGCGATTCATCACTATTTAGAGGGAGCTTGCTCATGTTAACGAAAGATCTTTCGATTACTTTTTGCGGCGTGAAGTTTCCCAACCCGTTCTGCCTCTCTTCTTCGCCTGTAGGCAACTGCTATGAGATGTGTGCCAAAGCCTACGACACAGGTTGGGGCGGCGTGGTGTTTAAAACGATCGGCTTTTTTATCGCCAACGAAGTCTCGCCGCGTTTTGATCATCTGGTGAAAGAAGATACCGGTTTTATCGGCTTCAAAAATATGGAGCAGATTGCTGAACATCCGTTGGAAGAGAATCTGGCCGCCCTGCGTCAGCTGAAGGAAGATTACCCGGACAAAGTATTGATCGCTTCGATCATGGGGGAAAATGAGCAGCAATGGGAGGAGCTGGCGCGCCTGGTGCAAGAAGCTGGCGCGGATATGATCGAGTGTAACTTCTCCTGTCCGCAAATGACTTCTCATGCGATGGGTAGCGATGTCGGGCAAAGCCCGGAGCTGGTAGAAAAATATTGTCGGGCAGTGAAACGGGGTTCCACGCTGCCAATGCTGGCGAAGATGACGCCGAATATCGGTGATATGTGCGAAGTGGCGCTGGCGGCGAAGCGCGGCGGCGCAGATGGCATTGCGGCGATTAACACCGTTAAATCCATCACCAATATCGATCTTAATCAGAAAATCGGTATGCCGATCGTTAACGGAAAATCGAGTATTTCCGGATATTCCGGTAAAGCGGTAAAACCGATCGCCCTGCGCTTCATTCAGCAGATGCGCACCCATCCAGAACTGCGCGATTTCCCAATCAGCGGTATCGGCGGCATTGAAACCTGGGAGGATGCGGCTGAGTTTTTATTGCTCGGCGCAGCAACGTTACAGGTGACCACCGGCATCATGCAGTACGGGTATCGGATAGTGGAAGATATGGCAAGCGGGTTGTCGCATTATCTCGCCGATCAGGGATTTGATTCGCTGCAGGAGATGGTAGGTCTGGCGAATAACAATATTGTCCCGGCGGAAGATTTAGACCGCAGTTATATTGTCTATCCCCGTATCAATCTTGATAAATGTGTTGGCTGTGGACGCTGTTATATTTCCTGTTACGACGGCGGTCACCAGGCGATGGAATGGAGCGAGAAAACCCGCACACCGCATTGTAATACCGAGAAATGTGTGGGTTGTCTGCTTTGTGGTCACGTCTGCCCGGTGGGTTGTATTGAGCTCGGGGAAGTGAAGTTTAAGAAAGGCGAGAAAGAACACCCGGTAACGTTGTAAAACCAGAGACGCATCCGGCATTTGGCACCGATTGCCGGATGCAGCGCATCCGGCAATATCCACAATCACATCACTTCTTACGCGCGTATTTCAGTGAATCCAGCGCTACGGCGAAGATAATAATCGCCCCTTTGATGATGTACTGCCAGTATGGGTTTACGCCGATATACGTCAGGCCATAGTTGATGACGGTAAAAATAATTACCCCGGTCACCACGCCAATCACCGTCCCCACACCGCCGCTGAACGATACACCGCCTACCACGCACGCCGCGATAGCATCCAGCTCATACATAAAGCCGAGGTTGTTGGTGGCAGAGCCGATACGTCCGGCTTCTAACATCCCGCCAAAGGCATAGAACACGCCAGACAACGCGTAGATCATCAGCAGGTTCAGGCCGACGTTGACACCAGATACTTTTGCCGCTTCCGGGTTACCGCCAATGGCAAAAATGTTCTTACCGAAGCGGGTTTTGTTCCACAACACCCAGACGAACGCCACCGCAATCAACGCGTAGAAGGTGATGTAAGAGAGACGGAAACTCCCCAGCGCGACAAAGCCCTGAGCAAAGGTAGAAAAGCCACTGTCAAAACCAGAAATTGGCGACGCCCCGACAAAGTCGTAATAGAGCGAGTTGATTCCATAGACGATGATCATCGTGCCGAGCGTGGTAATGAACGGCGTCACGTTGAGATAAGCGATAATCAGACCGTTGATCAAACCGATCACCGCACCAATGGCACAGACAATCAGAATAACCAGCGCAATCGGCATCGTCGCCATTTCCGGGAACACTTTGTTGGCGTTATCCATGGACTGCAATAATGTCGCAGCCACCACTGCCGCCAGCCCTACCTGACGACCAGCAGAAAGATCGGTCCCCTGGGTGACAATTAACCCTGCCACACCGAGCGCGATAATAATACGCACCGATGACTGGGTGAGAATATTACTTAAGTTCAACAGACTTAAAAATGTTGGGTCCTGGAAAATAATAATCGCCAGCAAAACTAAAAGAACGACGTAAATACCGCCCTCTTTCAGGTAAGTAAGAAAACTTTTCTTATTTAACGCACTCATGGGAAGCCCCTAATCTTAAAGGTGCAAAGACGCAAGACGCAGAATTTCGTTTTGCGTTGTTGTTTTTGTATCGACAATTCCGGAAACGAGACCATTGCTCATGACCAGAATACGGTCTGTTATCCCTAACAACTCAGGCATTTCAGAGGAGATAATAATAATCCCCTTGCCTTTCTTCGCCAGTTCGGCAATTAACTGATAAATTTCAAACTTCGCCCCGACATCAATACCGCGCGTCGGTTCATCGAGCATTAATATTTCTGGTTGCGTTAGTAGCCAGCGACCAATAATCACCTTTTGCTGATTACCACCGGAGAGCGAACCAATTTGCGTCCGATGACCTGGCGTTTTTACCCGCATCGAATCAATCACCCACTGGGTATCGCTTTTCATCCGCGAGTTATCCAGTAAACCAACTTTATTTTTGTAGTTGCGAATATTGGAAATTAACGAGTTAAAACTAATATCCAGATAGGCATAAATTCCCGTTGAGCGGCGCTCCTCAGTTACCAGTGCAAATCCGTGGTTTATGGCTTCGTTGGCATTATGGTTATTGATCTGTTTGCCGTGCAACGTAATGGTGCCAGCCGATTTCTCGCGAATACCAAATAACGTCTCAACAATATCGGTACGTTTCGCCCCCACCAGCCCGGCAATACCGAGGATCTCCCCTTTATGCAGATCAAACGAGACATCGCGAATCGACGGCTGGCGCAGTGACGTTAGGTTACGCACCTCGAGGATGACTTCGCCCGGCTTGTTTTCTTTGTCAGGAAAACGCTGATTAAGAGAACGCCCAACCATCATGGCGATGATCTTGTCCATCGTCAGTCCTGCCAGCGGTTCGGTGGCGATCCACTGACCGTCGCGCAATACGGTAACTTCATCACATAACTGGAAGATTTCTTCCATTTTATGCGAGATATAAACAATACCGCAGCCGCGCTCTTTTAATTTACGAATAATAGTGAACAGATGATTGACCTCTTTTTCGGTTAACGAAGAAGTCGGTTCATCCATAATCACAATTTTCGCGTTATAGGAAAACGCTTTGGCGATTTCGATCATCTGCATTTGCGAAACGGATAATGTGCCGACGCGCGCACGCGGATCGATATCAATATCCAGTTCGTCAAAAATCGCTTTGGTTTCGCGGTACATTTTGTCCTGATCGACAAACATGCCTTTGGTGGGATATCGCCCCAGCCACATGTTATCCATCACCGAACGTTGTAATACCAGGTTTAACTCCTGGTGTACCATCGAAATACCATTTTCCAGTGCTTCTTTGGCAGAATGGAAATCGATCTCTTTACCCTGGAATAAAATGGTGCCGGAGTCTTTTTGATAAATACCAAACAGGCATTTTAATAATGTTGATTTTCCTGCACCGTTTTCCCCCATTAATGCATGGATAGAATGTGGCCGGACTTTTAAATTAACGTTATCAAGTGCCTTAACACCAGGAAAGGACTTGTTGATACCGCTCATTTCCAACAAGTATTCCCCGGAAGACGGAGTCGTTGAGCTGACCATATAATTTTACCTTGTTGGCCATACAATAAGGGCGCAGTAATAGACTGCGCCCAGTCAGTCTTATTTCTTGCTGAATTCAGCCAGGTTGTCTTTATCTACGCCAACATAAGGAACGCGGACCACTTTGTTGTCGATTTTCCAGTTGGTGCCATCAGCCGCACCTTTGCCATCGGCCAGGTTTTTCGCCAGATCAAAGGTCGCTTTCGCCTGGTTGTTAGCATCGTTCAGTACGGTGCCCGCCAGTGCACCGGATTTCACCAGCGCCAGCGCTTCTGGCAGCGCATCGACGCCAAACACCGGAATGCTGGACTTGTTGTGTGCTTTCAGTGCTTCTACCGCGCCCATTGCCATCGCATCGTTGTTGGCGATAACCACTTCGATTTTGTTGGCGTTCGGGCCAGACAGCCAGGCGTCCATCTTATCTTTCGCCTGAGCGGTATCCCACATAGCGGTATCTAACTGTAACTGTTCAGTTTTAATGCCTTTGTCGTTCAGCTCTTTAATCACGTAAGTGGTACGTGCTTCTGCATCCGGATGGCCCGGTTCACCTTTCAGCAATACGAATTGAATCTGACCGTCTTTGTTCAGATCCCAACCCTGATTCGCCGCCCAGTGTTTAGCAATCAAATCGCCTTGAATAATGCCGGACTCTTTGGAGTCAGTGCCAACGTAGTATGCTTTGTCGTAGCTATCCAGCGCCTTACGAGACGGTTCTTTGTTGAAGAAAACCACCGGCACGTTTTGCCCACGCGCTTTCTCAATCACCGTACCCGCAGCTGCCGGGTCAACCAGGTTGATTGCCAGTGCCTTCACCCCTTTCGCCAGCAATACGTCGATCTGATCGTTCTGCTTGGACTGGTCATTCTGAGAATCATTCATCAGCAGCTGAACATCTGGCGCGGCTTTCGCATCTTGCTCAATAGCCTTGCGCACTACAGACATAAAGTTATCGTCGTACTTATAGATTGTTACACCAATGCGAGTATCAGCAGCGTGTGCAGCGGCACCGAATAACATGCTGGCCATCACAGCAGACAGGGTTAACACCTTCTTATTCATGGTATCTCCGGTTTTTCTTATGCAGGGTAGTGCTTGAGATAAATGCTCGGCGGGGCAGTAGAGTTAATGAAGTGTTACTGAACGCCGAAGCTCACTTTTTAAAATTCGTTCTTCCATGCCCGGTAACGCTCCAGAAAACGGCTTTAATTGTTGTTATGACGCTATTACCTCGGTGAAAGTGATTATTCACTGTTACATACGGGTTACAACGTTAAAACGGTGCAATCATAGCTATCACATTGTTAAGATACTGTGAAATCACTCACAGATTGAAAGCGGTTACATCGCCTGATTTGTTGAGTTAGTGATCGTCGCCGCATTCTGGCGTGTTGCGACAGAATGGCGACGCACTAACGTCGGCATAAAACAGTGGCTAGCACGAGGATCAATATTGCCTGCTGCCCCCTGCAAGGCCAGTTCGGTGGCTAATTTAGCCATTGAAGCAATGGGATAACGCACGGTCGTTAATTGCGGGTCGGTGTAACGGGCGATGGGAATATCATCGAAACCGATGATTGAGAGATGTAACGGAATCGCAATGCCATTATCTTTTAATGCTGTCAGTGCGCCAGCGGCCATATTGTCGTTATAAGCAAATACAGCGGTAAGTTGTAGATTGCGCCCCAGCAGTTCAACCATCGCCGCCTCACCGCCCGGCATGTCCGGCGTACCAGTGCCAATCCAGCTTTCCGGCGGAATAATATCCTGCTCTTTCAACGCACTCATCCAGCCTGCTTTACGCATGGCGTCATCTTCAATGCCGTGGCTGGAAGAAAGATAACCAATACGTTGATGACCGTTATTCAGCAACATGCGCGTCGCCATTCGGACACCGCTGAGATTATCCAGGCAAACGCAACGATGGGCGTACCCCGGCACAACGCGGTTGATTAACACCATACCGGGAATGTTATCCATAAATTGCGCCAGTTCATCGTCACTCAATGCTTTTGAGTGAACAATCAACGCATTACAACGCTGGCGAATTAACACCTCAATGGCGTGACGCTCTTTTTCCGCTTCATGATAGCTATTGCCGATTAGCACGTATTTCTGATGCTGCTGGGCGACCAGATCCACCGCTTTTACCAGCGCGCCGAAAAAAGCATCAGAAACGTCCATCACCACCACGCCAATGGTATCGCTAACCTGAGTTGCCAGCGCCTGGGCATTGGCATTTGGCCGATAATCCAGCTCACTCACGGCTTTCATTACTGCTTCACGCGTGTCGGCACTGACCAGCGTGCTGTTATTGAGCACCCGGGAAACCGTTGCCACAGAGACGCCAGCCTGACGCGCTACATCACGAATGGTGATCATATTCACTACCTGTTATGAGATTGCAGTAAATGACTGCTTGCTGGCGGCTATTTTGTCAGCACTGAATACAGGACTTCGTGAATCGAGTCACAGCAATGGAAACGGTTACAGCCGTTTTGTTAACGAATGTGATCCAGATCGTTATCTTGATGTTTTAGATATTGCCGTTCCGGCAGCACGCAAAGTTAACTGACGCCAGAGCCATTCCACCGGCCCCTGGCGGAAGTAACGCAGCCAGATAACAGAGAAGAGGATATTCGCCAGCCATACCGGAATAACAAACGCCAGCAGCTCCAGGCGATCAAAATGCATAAACAAACCGAGGTGGTAAAAAAGCATGGTACAAATCAGCGTTTGCAATAGATAGTTGGTCAGCGCCATCCGTCCGACGCAGGCGATCGCAAGCACCAGCTTAAAGCGGCTCAATTGCGGCCAGAAGCCATAAAACAGCGACGCATAGCCAATCGCCTGAAACGGCGCACTCAGTTCCCGCGGCATTTGAAGTAAGAAGGCACACCAGCGATACGCCCAGTCCAGCTGCCATTGCAGGGCGATGGCAGGAAGGTTAATGGTCACCCCAATCGCCACCAGCACAAAACCAGTACGACGATAGTGACGTAAGCTGAACTGCCCTTTCAGCCAGCCGCTGCGCATCAGCGCCGCACCAATGAGCATCATCCCTGCCAGTTGCCAGCCATACTGTGCGCCCAGTGCCAGTAAACTGTTGCCAACACCATCGGCACGATTACTGATCGCTTCAACGCCGCCGTGAAGCTTCCAGTATTTTTCATACAAAATAGCCGATGCATCCGGCGTCCAGGCGCGGCTGGTCTGGCTGTCGGAAATCAGCCCCAATAACAGCAAAACGCCAAGCCCCACCAGATAAAGCATGACGCCTGTATTAAACAGGCTTTTTACCGATGGCGCATCGCGCACCAGCCGCCAGCAGATTAAGCCCACCAGCCCGTAAGCCAGCAGAATATCGCCGTCCCAGAACAATAAACCGTGAATAAAGCCCAATAAGACTAACAGCGTTAACCGCGACTGGATCCAGCGTCTGCCACGGGGCAGCAACATTTGCAGTCCAGCACCAAACAGCAGCGCAAAAAGCGTGAGGAATTTCACCTGGGCGATGAGATCAAGAAATGCCCAGGTCCATGCATCCTGCGGCGTAATAGCACCGTACCAGGCGGGATTGAGATAAGCCGCCTTTGGTAGCCCAAAGGCGCTGATGTTTAATAGCAGGATCCCCAGAATGGCGACGCCGCGAACAAAATCGAGCGTGACGTTGCGCTCCATGGTTCCTGCCTTTTAATCAGTTGTGATGACGCACAGCGCGCAGAAACTCGTGGCGCGTATTCTGACTGGATTTGAACAATCCACCAAGAGAGGTCGTTGTTGTGGCACTGGTTGCATCGCGGATGCCACGCGCCTTCACGCAGTAATGCACCGCGTCGATCGAGACAGCCACGTTATTGGTGCCCAGCAGCGTTTGTAGCGCAATAAGAATTTGCTGCGTCAGACGTTCCTGCACCTGCGGACGCTGGGCAAAGAACTGCACGATACGGTTAATTTTTGACAGACCGATCACCGAATCTTTCGGGATATAAGCCACCGTCGCTTTGCCATCGATGGTAACAAAATGGTGTTCACAGGTACTGGTCAGAGTGATATCGCGCACGGTGACCATTTCATCGACCTTCATTTTGTTTTCAATGAGGGTGATTTTCGGGAAGTTGGCGTAATCCAGACCGGAGAAAATTTCATCGACATACATTTTAGCGATGCGATGCGGCGTTTCCATCAAACTGTCATCAGCCAGGTCGAGATTCAGCAGCTGCATGATTTCGGTCATATGACCAGCAATAAGGCTTTTGCGCGTTTCGTTATCCATTTCATGCACGGGCGGGCGCAGCGGTGTTTCCAGTCCTCGCGCAACTAACGCTTCATGAACCAGGGCCGCTTCTTTACTGAGTGATGGCATTTATGATTTCTCCTGCAGGTGTGACGCCTCCGCCCTGCGTGGGGGCAAAGTTATTAAGCTGATTTACAGCTTGATTATTGTGCGTGAGGCGGCGCACATAATCCAGTATTCACAGCGATAATTATTGTAATTGCCGCTGCCTTTCATCAGCAGATGTTAAAACATCGTTATGCAAATACGGAAGTGAAAGTTACTCACAGCACATTGAATAAACGGTATGATGAAGAAATTGCAAACAACACAACAAGGAGCCACGCATGGAAATGCTCGAAGAGCACCGCTGTTTTGAAGGCTGGCAGCAACGCTGGCGACACGACTCCAGTACCTTAAACTGTCCGATGACGTTCAGTATCTTTCTCCCACCACCTCGTGATCACACCCCGCCACCAGTGCTGTACTGGCTTTCCGGATTAACCTGCAATGACGAGAACTTCACCATCAAGGCGGGTGCCCAGCGCGTGGCGGCAGAACTGGGGATTGTACTGGTGATGCCAGACACCAGCCCGCGCGGCGAACAGGTTGCCAACGATGATGGCTACGATTTAGGCCAGGGCGCGGGGTTTTATCTTAACGCCACGCAACCGCCGTGGGCGACGCATTACCGGATGTATGATTATCTGCGCGATGAATTACCGGCGCTGGTTCAGTCGCAATTTAATGTCAGCGACCGCTGCGCCATTAGCGGTCATTCAATGGGTGGTCACGGTGCGCTGATTATGGCGCTGAAAAATCCGGGTAAATACACCAGCGTTTCGGCCTTTGCGCCAATTGTGAATCCGTGCAGCGTCCCGTGGGGAATCAAAGCGTTTAGCAGCTATTTAGGTGAGGACAAAAATGCATGGCTGGAATGGGACAGTTGCGCGCTGATGTATGCCAGTAACGCGCAGGATGCGATCCCGACGCTTATCGATCAGGGCGATAATGATCAGTTTCTTGCCGACCAGTTGCAACCTGCGGTACTGGCAGAAGCCGCGCGCCAGAAAGCGTGGCCGATGACGCTGCGTATTCAGCCGGGATATGATCACAGTTACTACTTCATCGCCTCTTTTGTAGAGGATCACCTGCGCTTCCATGCGCAGTATTTACTGAAGTGAAAGTCCGCCCGGTTCGCCGGGCATCTTCTCATCAGAAGCGATAATCCACTGCCATAAAGTAACGACGTCCGTCTTCGTTATAGCTGTAGTCGTCACGACTGAGATCCTTGTCGCCAAGGTTCAGCACGCCTGCGCGCAGTTTGACGTCTTTAGTCACCTGCCAGGCCGCGCCGGTATTCCAGATGGTATAACCGCCCGGTGTTTTAGCCGTCGCGCTGTCGGCGCGTTTCTGCCCGGTATAGTGACCAGAAACATAGAATGACCAGTCTTCCAGCGCCAGCGGTTTCCAGTCCAGCGTACCGTTAGCAGTATGGAACGGCAGATCGGATAGCGGTTTGTTTTCGCCGTTGCTGACATCACGACCATCGTTGTAGGTGTAGTTGATCGACAGTTTCCATTCATCGTTGAACGGAATTTTCAGTTCGGTTTCCACGCCCTGAATACGAGCTTTGTTAACGTTGTAGTAGCTAAATACCGGTATGCGCCGTCCGTTAGCGCCCGTCTCAAAACCAACAAAGTTTTGGTAGCCCGGTGCAGCGTTGACGTCAGACGTACGGCTGATGCTGATACGATCTTTCACATCGTTACGGAAAACGGTAACGCTGGATTCAACCCCTTCCAGCCAGCCTTCTTCACCCATGTAGTAAAGCCCCAGCTCCCAACTTTCGCTGGTTTCTGGTTTCAGATCCGGGCTACCCACAATCTTACATGCGCCACGGCAGGAATTGCTCGTCCAGTCAGGGCTAAGTTGCAACAGAGAAGGTGCTTTAAATGCCGTCGCCCAGCCCCCTTTCACCGTTACGGTGTCGGTGGCGTTATAAACCAGGTAGGCACGCGGACTCCAGTGTTCACCGTAGGTTTCGTGATCGTCCATACGCACGCCGGTCGTCAGCGCCAGCGGCTCGAAGATCCGCCATTCATCTTCCACAAACAGCGCGTACTGGCTGGCAGACGTTTTGGAGCTGGTTCCCCCGGTCAGGTTCACCGCATCGCTAAGTTTGTCGTGACGCCATTCACCGCCAACCGTGAGAAACTGATTAATTGCCGTCAGCGGCAACGTGTATTTGCCGTCGACCGCATTGCTTTCGGAAGTTATCGGGCTGCTGTTGCCAGGGTTTTTGTTCTCGACTTTCTCACCGTAGTATTTCAGTTCGCTGGTGCCGTAATCCCAACGCCCATTATGGCTGACGGAGTAGTTCTGGCGTTCCAGGCGGTTTTTGTCCAGCGAGTCGGAATCACGATCCTGACGGTCGAAACCGTATCCGGCAGTAAAATCGTGATGTTGATTCGGTGTCCAGGCAAATTCGACATTGCCGTCGCGGCTGGAGAATCCTTCAATACGCGGCGTTTCTCCGGTATCGGTGGTCGTTGAGTTTTGCGGGTCATCCTTTTCACGTTTTGCCAGGCTGCCGTAAGCTTTCATTCCCAGCACACCATCAATTAATGGTCCACTGGTAAAGAACTGACCGTTATAGGTATCACCGCGATCGCGATGTTCCTGAATGGTGGTATCGACGGTAACGGTACCCGACCATTTCTGACCGATTTTTTTGGTGATGATATTCACTACACCGCCGAGCGCATCGGAGCCGTATAGCGACGACATCGGGCCACGAACCACTTCAATACGTTCGATGGAATCGACCGGGATCCAGTTCAGATCGAAATCATTGTGGCGGAAGACGGCATTGCGGGAGTTAACGCGTTTACCGTCGACGAGAATCAGGGTGTAGCTGCTGTCCAGACCACGAATACTAACGCCCTTACGGTTATCCCCTTCGTTCGTCAGTTGTACGCCAGGCACTTCTTTGAGGACATCCTTCAGATTCTGTACCGGTTTTCGCTGCAGGTCTTCCTGGGTAATGACGCTGATACTGGCGGGTGCATCTTTGAGGTTTTGTTCAACGGAAGATGCAGTGACAACCATCGTTTCGCCATCATCATCGACCGCTAACACAGGCCATGCACAAGAAATAGCGGACAAACACAGCCCGACCCGTACGAAAGGGTTCAACCTAAACATTCCATATCTCCATGAGGTAACTACGAAAATAAAATGGGTTATCGCTCACATCTTCTTCACGTCCCCTTGCGTACGGCAGCATCGCGGTGGACTTATTTGTATGCAGGTGATCATCCCAGAAAGCCGGAACAGCCTCTGATTTGTCAGCCTTTTTTGATTGCGGCGTAACGATAATGCAAACGATAACAATTATCAATCCAAATGTTAAATTTTATATCCGCATGATTTGTCAGGGAAATGGAATTGAAAAAGCCCTCTCGGTTGAGAGGGCTTAGCAAGGAAGGGAGGAAACTTATTTCTTATCGTTCTGCGGGAACTTCATTTCGCTGTAACGTACGAAGTGAGTTCCTTTAATCAGCTTGTAGCCGAACCAAATAATCAGGAACAGCGGGATACCAATATACGTTGCCGCTACGCCGCCCCAGTCAATGGTATCTTTCAGGAACGCTTCGTAGTTCTGGCCCAAAGTGATAATCAGACACAGAATGAATGCGAAGATCGGCCCCAGTGGGAAGAAACCTGAACGGTACGGCAGATCGTTAATGTCGTGTCCCTGCAATACGTAACCGCGACGGAAGCGATAGTGGCTAATGGCAATCCCCAGCCAGGCGATAAAACCCGTCATCCCGGAGGTGTTCAGCAACCACAGGTATACCGTCTGGTTGCCAAACATGGAGGTCAGGAAGCACAGACCGGCAATCACCGTCGTCGCATACAGCGCATTACGCGGCACGCCACCACGCGACAGTTTAGCGAAAATGCGCGGCGCTTTACCGTCACACGCCAGGGTGTACAGCATACGAGTAGACGCATACATACCGGAGTTACCCGCTGACAGCACCGCCGTCAGAATAACTGCGTTCATCACCGCCGCCGCAGAGAGCAGACCCGCGTGCTGGAACACCAGGGTGAACGGACTAACGCTGATGTCTTTAACATCGTTACGCAGCAGGCTCGGATCGGTGTACGGAATAATCAGGCTGATAATCAGGATCGCGAACACATAGAACAACAGGATTCGCCAGAACACCTGACGTACCGCGCGTGGAATGTTTTTCGCCGGATCTTCGGACTCGCCTGCAGCAATACCGATCAGCTCGGTTCCCTGGAAAGAGAAGCCGACAATCATAGCTACGCCGATCATCGCCGCAAAACCACCAGCAAACGGCGCTTCGCCGATTGTCCAGTTGCTCCAGCCCGCAGGCTGCGCGCCTTTGAAGATACCGATAATCATCAGCACGCCAACGATGATAAAGACAATAACTGTCGTGACTTTGATCAGTGAGAACCAGTATTCCGCTTCACCAAAGCCACGAACTGAGATGTAGTTCAGCAGGAAGATAACGCCGAGGAACAACGCACTCCAGATCCAGCCCGGTGTATCCGGGAACCACCAGCTCATGACCAGCTGAGCTGCAACCAGGTCAACGGCGATAGTCACCGCCCAGTTGTACCAGTAGTTCCAGCCCAGCGCGAAGCCAAAGCCTTCTTCAACATAGTTCTGACCGTAAGTGGCAAACGAACCGGAAACCGGCATATATGCAGCCAGTTCACCGAGACTGGTCATCAGGAAGTAAACCATCAGGCCAATCAGCATATACGAGAGCAATGCCCCGCCCGGACCTGCCTGAGAAATCGTTGCGCCAGAGGCAACAAAAAGACCTGTACCGATGGAACCGCCAATGGCAATCATCGTCAGGTGACGCGCCTTTAATTCACGGCGTAAGCCCGGCGCTTCTGTGGTTTTAGTTTCGGAAACCATACAAAAATGCTATCCATCTTAAAAATGAGGCGCGATTGTAGCAGACGATTGGCAATCCTTCCGGCAGAAATACACGGTTATAAGACACCTTCATGATCGCCCAGGGATTATAAGTAAAGCAGCCAATCTCTTTTCTGGCGAATGCATGCTGAGGGCGCTGCGTCACGAAATCGACACAGCACCAGCATGTTCTTGTACAGCAACTTAACGCGGTACATTCGCGGGATCGCAATAGTCCAGAAAGCGCCGTAGCGCGTTGGAAAGGTGTTTTTGCCGATGATGTATACGCCACAACGTACGCATCAGGCGCGGCAGAGGGACCGCAACTTCACTTAATGTGCCTGCCTGCAATTGATCTTCAATCACCCGTCGCGACAGGCAACTAATTCCCAACCCATGACGCACCGCATGTTTGATTGCCTCGGAGTTACCTAATTCCATCGCCATCTCAAACTTCGGTAAATGTGACAGCAATAGATAATCGACAATCTCCCGCGTGCCGGAACCGCGTTCACGCAGGATCCACGGCGCAGCGGCCAGCTGCTCTAAGGTGACCGGACCACGGGCCAACGGCGAAGTCGGCGCGGCGAAAACCACCAGCTCGTCTTCCAGCCACGGTTCAGAAATAATTTCAGTGCTGTGGCACGGTCCTTCAATAAAACCAATATCAACGCGGAAATCCAGCACCGCTTGCATCACGTCCTGGCTGTTCCCAACGCTAAGTTCAATCGGCAACTGCGGATAATCATGGCGATAACGGGCGATAACTGCAGGCAGAATGTAGTTACCGATGGTACTACTGGCATAGATACGAATCGCGCCGTTGTCTTCGCGAAACAGTTGTTCGATTTCAACCGCCTGTTCAAGCAATGCCAACGCACGCGGATAGAGCAGCCGCCCGTGTTCATTAACAACCAGTCTTTTCCCCACGCGATCAAACAGTTGCACGCCAAGCTGCCCTTCCAGGTCGGTCAAGGCTGCGCTCACTGCTGATTGCGACAACGCCAGCATCACCGACGCCTGGGTGGTTGATCCACTTTTCAATACTTCTGCAAAAACTTCCAACTGCCGGAGGGTGATGTGTATAGT
>NZ_SJWV01000689.1:0-331 GCF_004352695.1 Escherichia sp. KCJ4928 | reverse complement strand
CGGGTCAGCAACGTCTGACCGGTGGTGGTCAGCGCCGCCCGGATACGCCGCGCATCGTCTGCCACCTGGTAACAGATGCTTCGTACTGCATTGCGCACCGCATCAAGAACTGCCCTGATTTCTTCCTCCGTCAGCCATTCACCGGCATACGGGAAAAACACCTGCGTTCCGTCTGCCGGAAGTACCGGCAGCGCCTGCCACTGACTGCCGGACAGTACAAGTTCCGCCACGGTTCCGGTCAGTTTTTGCATGGCAGACGCCAGGACCGGCGGCAGCACGCCATCATGGCGGCTGATAAGTAACGTCGCCAGCCGGGATACATCCAGTCGCA
>NZ_SJWV01000688.1:0-333 GCF_004352695.1 Escherichia sp. KCJ4928 | reverse complement strand
CCGTAGTGGCCAGCCAGCCTGTCACCACACAAATCATGCCGGAGCTGGCCGCCATTCAGGGCGTGATGGCAGAGATGGTCCGTATGCAGACAGCCACCGGCACAGCCATCAACCAGAGTTCAGAGAAACTGGCCTCTGTCATTGCGCAGGATGGGCAGGCCACCCGTCAGCAGATGATATTCAGTAATGAAACCCGCCGGCTTGAAGAAGCCCGGAAGAGCTTCAGCGTGCCGGACTCCATCTGCAGTGAATCCGCCTCCGGAGTTGCAGCTGAAAGTCGCCGTGCAGCAGCGTCTGCGGCTGCACGTCTGAGTCAGGGAGGAGGCGTCAGCA
>NZ_SJWV01000687.1:0-333 GCF_004352695.1 Escherichia sp. KCJ4928 | reverse complement strand
GTGTCATGACGGAATAAAATTTCTGAAATTCTTCACATTTCTGCAAATTGCCTGTAGCCGCAATAATGACGCTGCGTTACTTTTTTGATGCCTGAAAAATAACTCCATAACGTTAATCTTCATCGTTCTCTCCCGCAGCTCCGCTGACTCTGCGGGATTTTTTTATCCCTTAAACCCGGCCTGATATTTTCTGTCCTCTGCCACCGATATCCCGCAGCCCCTTCCTGTGAATAAAAATTCTGAATTTATTCACATTTCTGCAAATTACCTGTGGCACTCATAATCACCATACGTTACAATTCGCCCGCTGATTACAGGCAATAATCAAAACTA
>NZ_SJWV01000686.1:0-333 GCF_004352695.1 Escherichia sp. KCJ4928 | reverse complement strand
GTGCTTCAGGCCATAAATTCGGTCTGGCTCCGCTGGGCTGCGGCTGGGTTATCTGGCGTGACGAAGAAGCGCTGCCGCAGGAACTGGTGTTCAACGTTGACTACCTGGGTGGTCAAATTGGTACTTTTGCCATCAACTTCTCCCGCCCGGCGGGTCAGGTAATTGCACAGTACTATGAATTCCTGCGCCTCGGTCGTGAAGGCTATACCAAAGTACAGAACGCCTCTTACCAGGTTGCCGCTTATCTGGCGGATGAAATCGCCAAACTGGGGCCGTATGAGTTCATCTGTACGGGTCGCCCGGACGAAGGCATCCCGGCGGTTTGCTTCAAAC
>NZ_SJWV01000685.1:0-333 GCF_004352695.1 Escherichia sp. KCJ4928 | reverse complement strand
TGCTGACGCCTCCTCCCTGACTCAGACGTGCAGCCGCAGACGCTGCTGCACGGCGACTTTCAGCTGCAACTCCGGAGGCGGATTCACTGCAGATGGAGTCCGGCACGCTGAAGCTCTTCCGGGCTTCCTCAAGCCGGCGGGTTTCATTACTGAATATCATCTGCTGACGGGTGGCCTGCCCATCCTGTGCGATGACAGAGGCTAGCTTCTCTGAACTCTGGTTGATGGCTGTGCCGGTGGCTGTCTGCATACGGACCATCTCTGCCATCACGCCCTGAATGGCGGCCAGCTCCGGCATGATTTGTGTGGTGACAGGCTGGCTGGCCACTACGG
>NZ_SJWV01000684.1:0-334 GCF_004352695.1 Escherichia sp. KCJ4928 | reverse complement strand
GTGTCATGACGGAATAAAATTTCTGAAATTCTTCACATTTCTGCAAATTGCCTGTAGCCGCAATAATGACGCTGCGTTACTTTTTTGATGCCTGAAAAATAACTCCATAACGTTAATCTTCATCGTTTATTTCCCGCAGCTCCGCTAACTCTGCGGGATTTTTTTATCCCTTAAACCCGGCCTGATATTTTCTGTCCTCTGCCACCAATATCCCGCAGCCCCTTCCTGTGAATAAAAATTCTGAATTTATTCACATTTCTGCAAATTACCTGTGGCACTCATAATCACCATACGTTACAATTCGCCCGCTGATTACAGGCAATAATCAAAACTA
>NZ_SJWV01000683.1:0-336 GCF_004352695.1 Escherichia sp. KCJ4928 | reverse complement strand
TTTACGGAGGCGGAAAAAGCACAGGGACTGACCGATTTCAATGACCTGGACGCCAGCAGGGGACGAGACGCCTTTCAGCGAGCCATGAACGCACAGTTAGAATATATCGGTATCCCCACGCCCAACAGTGACACTACTGACCGCCGTGAAGCTATCGTGATCGGCAACCTGATATTCACACCGGTAAAAGATGAGAAGCCACAAATGTCCCCTGAAAACAGACAGAGCACAGCCCCTGAACCGGCAGTGTCGGAACAGAATCATCCTTATGACATCCCTGCAGAAGAGACAGACAATCAGGCATATGAAGATGACTATGCAGCATATGCATCCCTG
>NZ_SJWV01000682.1:0-336 GCF_004352695.1 Escherichia sp. KCJ4928 | reverse complement strand
CAGGGATGCATATGCTGCATAGTCATCTTCATATGCCTGATTGTCTGTCTCTTCTGCAGGGATGTCATAAGGATGATTCTGTTCCGACACTGCCGGTTCAGGGGCTGTGCTCTGTCTGTTTTCAGGGTACACTTGTGGCTTCTCATCTTTTACCGGTGTGAATATCAGGTTGCCGATCACGATAGCTTCACGGCGGTCAGTAGTGTCATTGTTGGGCGTGGGGATACCGATATATTCTAACTGTGCGTTCATGGCTCGCTGAAAGGCGTCCCGTCCCCTGCTGGCGTCCAGGTCATTGAAATCGGTCAGTCCCTGTGCTTTTTCCGCCTCCGTAAA
>NZ_SJWV01000681.1:0-337 GCF_004352695.1 Escherichia sp. KCJ4928 | reverse complement strand
AAGAAGCGCAGGAACTCCTGGATAATCTGGTGCGCAGCCATATCAGCAAGGCGCTGTCGGGTGAGCGAATGGCAGCCCGTGACAGAAATGCCGATCTGGCCTGGATTCGCCAGCAACTGGTCGATGCCGCCTGGTTTGTCCGTGCCACACTGGAAGCGCATGGGATGGGCGTCGGAAATGAGAGTCCCTCTGCTCCACCGGAGACAATGTCGGACATACAGACACGGGAACTGGTGATGTTGATCAAGCGACTGGCATCTTCTCTGAAAGCGGTGAAACCGGACAGTTGTGTGGTGCGTGAAGCGCAGGACTGGCTGCGCGACAGAAAACTTGTGAG
>NZ_SJWV01000680.1:0-337 GCF_004352695.1 Escherichia sp. KCJ4928 | reverse complement strand
TCAGTTGATGACATACGCAGACATCGCGGGATGAGGCTGAGGAATGAGCGCGATCTGGCAAAGAGGCAAAACACAGCAACAAAAACGACACGCCAGAATCGCGCCCGGATGCGTTTTTAACGCGTTCAGGTACCATCTGGCAACCTCCCGGAACAACTCACCGTCACATCCCCATTGACGGGCCACGCCATACCCGAGCTTCCCGTTCCAGCTCTTCATGCCAGGACCGCGCACGCTCCCGTTCCAGGCGTGCCTGCCTTTCCTGTTCATCCCTTATCTGCTGTTCGTGATAAATAACCGACTCAAGCGGTCCACCTGCCCGGCTAATCTCTGCACC
>NZ_SJWV01000067.1:0-20528 GCF_004352695.1 Escherichia sp. KCJ4928 | reverse complement strand
TGCACGGTCCGTTCTTAACGACAATGCTGGTATCAATGGCGTTCGCCATCTGGTTCATGTTTTCGATATTGCGCGAGTGCATTGCCGCCGTGTGGTGGCAACCGCCCTCCAGTTTCACCGCCAGCGCAATGGCATCCGCCACGTTGGCGACGCGCACGACGGGCAGCACCGGCATCATCAGTTCGGTCACGGCAAACGGATGTTCTGCAGTGGTTTCCACAAACAGCAAACGCGTTTCTTGCGGCACGTTCAGGCCGATTGCCGCCGCGATTTTCGCCGCATCGCGACCAACCCAGTCACGGCTGACGGTGCCTTTTCCGCGCTCGTCGATATTTTTCAGCAACACCGGTTGCAGCTGCTGCGCCTGTTCTGCGGTCAGTTTCACCGCGTGCTGGCCTTCCATCAGACGCATCAGTTCATCGGCTACGCTATCAACAACAATCAGTACCTTTTCGTCGGCACAAATGATGTTGTTATCGAAAGAAGCGCCTTTGACGATGGACTGAGCGGCACGGGCGAGGTCGGCGGTTTCATCCACCACTACCGGCGGGTTGCCAGCGCCTGCGGCAATCAGACGTTTATTGGTGTGTTTACGCGCCGCTTCTACTACCGCTTCGCCGCCGGTTACCACCAGCAGGCCGATACCCGGAAACTTGAACAAGCGTTGCGCGGTTTCGATATCCGGATTTGCCACAGTAACCAGTAAGTTTTCCGGCCCACCTGCGGCAACAATCGCCTGGTTGAGCAGCGTAATCGCCCGCTGGGAGACTTTTTTCGCCGCCGGATGCGGGGCAAAAATGACGCTGTTGCCCGCGGCAATCAGGCTGATGGCGTTATTAATTACGGTTGCCGCCGGGTTAGTGGACGGAGTTACCGAAGCCACCACGCCCCAGGGCGCGTTTTCAATTAAAGTCAGGCCGTTGTCGCCGGTCAGCACCTGCGGAGAGAGACACTCAACGCCTGGCGTGCCGCGCGCCTGAGCGACGTTTTTGGCAAATTTATCTTCAACGCGGCCCATGCCGGTTTCACTGACGGCAAGTTCCGCTAAATCTCTGGCGTGTTTTTCGCCTGCCTCACGAATGGCAGCAATGGCTAACTGGCGCATTGCCACGCTTTTTAACCCTTGCTGGGCGACTTTGGCTGCCGCAACGGCGTCATCCAGGGACGCGAAAACGCCCATCTCATGAACGGCGGCGGGCGGCGTGTCACTGCTTTGCATTTTCAGCAGTACCGCTTTCACCACCTGTTCAATATCCTGTTGATTCATGATGTTCTGCCTTATTTGTGGAAAATTACCTGACCGCCAGACACCACCTCATCGACAATGCCAATCACGCACAGATCGACCGGTGACGTTTCGCTTTTATGCGCCTGGCGGGCGGAACTGCCACTCACCAGTAACACCCACTCCCCGGTTCCCGCGCCAATATTGTCGATGGCGACGGCGCATTGCCCGTCAGGATTACCTTGTGGATCAATCATTTCCACCATCAGCAATTTGTCATGCGCCAGTCCGTGATGGCGTACGGTACAAACAATTTGTCCAGTGACGACTGCCAGTTTCATACCCGCCTCCGTGGCGTATTTCAGGTAAAAGCTCCCCCTACCCTCCGCAGAAGGTAAAATGAAAAAGGAGAGAGCGTGACGCCCGAATCGACGTCACACAGGGTGATTACAGGTTGCTGCTATCGCCTTTCAGGCCGATCGGGAAGACTTCTTCCAGGTCGCCGTGCGGACGCGGGATAACGTGTACAGATACCAGCTCGCCGATACGCTGTGCCGCTGCGGCACCTGCATCGGTCGCGGCTTTACAGGCTGCAACATCACCACGAACCATGGCAGTACACAGGCCGCCGCCAATCTGCTTAACACCAACCAGCTTGACGCGCGCAGCTTTCACCATCGCGTCAGAAGCCTCAATCAGTGCAACCAGGCCCCGGGTTTCGATCATTCCTAATGCTTCCATTGTGCTTTCCTCTTTATCAGGGTCCAGAACGGGACCGTTCATTCAACCAGTGTTTGTAAACTGCTTTCGCGGTTCACTTCTGTCTGACGCGGCACAGCTGCCACCAGCGCCAGCTCGATAATTTCCTGCACGCTACAACCACGAGAGAGATCGTGCATCGGCGCGGCAAGTCCTTGTATCAGTGGCCCGACGGCACGATATCCGCCGAGTCGTTGTGCGATTTTGTAACCAATATTTCCGGCTTCCAGCGACGGAAAAACCATCACATTGGCCTTGCCCTGTAGCGGGCTGGCAGGCGCTTTTTGCGCCGCCACTTCCGGCACGAAGGCGGCGTCAAACTGTAACTCGCCATCCACCACCAGCTTTGGTGCGCGCTCACGGACGATTTCTGTCGCCTGCTGGACGTTAGCAACACAGGGGTGACGGGCGCTACCATTGCTGGAAAACGACAGCATCGCCACGCGCGGCTCTTCTCCGGTGATGGCGCGCCAGGTTTCGGCACTGGCAAGCGCGATATCCGCCAGCTGCGCCGCCGTCGGCTGTGGCACCACGCTGCAATCGGCAAAGCCCAACGCCGGGCCGCTGTACTGTGGCAACATCAGGAAAATGGAAGAGAGCGTTTTACAGCCTGGCTGCAAGCCGATAATGCGTAATCCGGCACGCAGCACATTTGCCGTGGAAGAGAGGTTGCCCGCGATACAGACATCCGCTTTACCGGCGCTGACCATTGCTGCGGCGAACATCAGAGGGTCGGTAAGTTTTTCCAGCGCATCCGGCGGCGTTTTTTCGCCCGCGCGGGCCAGCCAGCGATGAGCAAATTCTTCCCGCATTGCGAGGTTGCCATGCGGATCAATCACCTGTAGCCCGTCCATCGCCACGCCGTGACTGAGCGCAAACTGACGAAGTTCAAACGGATTGGCGACCAGAATGGGCGTTGCCAGACCTTGTTGATGTAAATATTGCGCGGCTTTCAGCACACGTTGGTCTAACGCATCCGGAAAAACCACTCTGGCGGGCGCTCGCAACGCCAGTTCACGACAACGTTCAATAATCATTGCGTTTCCCCCAGTCGTTGTTGGATCTGCTTCACCGTTAGCGGCTGCTTCGTTACGCTCAGGATCATCATCACGTAGACCGTGCTGGAAAGGCGGTTCAGCGCCTGCAAAATGTCCGGGCGTAATACTTCAAAGCTGCGGGTGATAAAGACCTGCGCCGCTACGGTTTCGGTTTCCCGCACTTTGGTGCGTAGCAGATTGAGCAACGCAGCATCGCGCCCGTGGCTGGCTTCCGGCACCAGATGATCGTGGTCGAGATAGCGCAGCGGCTGATGAGAAAGCCGATGCAGATCTTCGTCAGAAAGCCCGACAATCGCCTGGCAGCCCAGCGGTTCCCCCAGCGCATCGGCGCGCATAATGTTGCCAAGACGCGAACGGATATCCGCCAGCCACGGCTGCCACGGTTCCGCCAGTTCAATTTGCAGCCACACTGCCAGCGCAATGGTGCTGTCGAGAACCGCGCGAAAACCCAGACGCGGATCGCTTTTGGCGACCATTTTTTCCGCCGACAGGTGAGTCAGCGTATCCGGCTTTTTTGCCACCGGCTGGCGGCACAGTTCGCAGCACGCCTGCGGATGTTCATCGCTACTGGTCAGCCCATGAACGGGCTGCGGCTGCTGCTGTTCATCGTCAACAAACAGGCGGCCCTGCTCGTCAATAAACTTGATGCGCAGATGGCGGCTTTCCAGCAACTCCCGGGCAGAGGGCGTCAGGCGACTGTCCGCAGGGAGATGGATCTCTGCGCCTTCGCTGAGCGTATGGTTCGCTCTTAGCCATGCTTCGGTGATGAAATCTTTCATAGGGATTGCCAGTTAGCCGGCCAGGCGACATACAGGAATTTCACGCTGGATGTCGTACCAAATTCGATGCTGGAGCCTTTCGGGATAAACATCACGTCGCCTGCTTTGGCGATCATGGTTTGGCCTTCGTGGCGAACATGCAGCTCCCCTTCCAGCACCATGTCGATTTCGTCATAGTTCAGGGTCCACGGGAAGAATGCGTTCTCCCACTGCATAAAACCGGCGGCCATGCTGCTGCCGTCGTCTCCGGTCACAAGATCAGTCAAGCCCACGCAATGCGGCTCTGCGCCGTCGAAACGACCAAACTTGACGCTGCTGCCATCAATCACTTTGATGCCGCCTTTGCCGGTCACCGATTTGAAGCTCGGCTGCATTGCGCCCTGCTCCAGCGACTGTTTTTCCTTCATCACTTTTTCCATCAGCTGTGCGACCAGGCTTTCGGTAAACTGGCCTTCCGGCAGCTGGGCAATGATGGTTTCGCGGATGCGCTGGCTTTCGGTTTTGTCGGCTGGCACGCTGGCGGGCACGGACGCCGTTACCGGGATCGATTCATCACATTCGGTGATGGTAAAACCCAGTAGATCCGCCACTTCACGGGCTTCCGGGGTAATAATGCTGGCGCGCAGAACCACGGACATTGCCTGTTCGCCGCGCGCGTGTGCTTCACGAATATCATTCGCTGTGATGAGTTTTTTCACCTGCTTCCTCCTGTTTGGTGAGAGATGCCAGATAATCCACCAGTTGCTGCACGCTTTGCGGGTCGTGGCTGTTTAGCTCGAAAATCGGCTCTTCGAAACCCGTCTCAAGCAATAACTTTCGCGTTGCGGCGACGTCAGCATCTGGCATGTCCGTTTTACTGATGACGGCGATTTGCCGTTTGCTGACGCCAATATCCAGCAACCCGGCAGGCAACCGACTTTCCGGGTCATTTGCGCCATGGACATAGATCAGCATGTCTACATCCTGTAGCGTGGTAATTAAGGCGTGATACCAGCGGGGATGGCTAAAATATTCACCCGGCGTATCAATATCGCCCTTATCATTAAATTCCACGGCCTGTGTTTTTCTGGCGAGGGTATAATTCCCCTGCAACGCATTAAATAACGTTGTTTTTCCTGCCCCGACGGTACCCACAAACGCAATTCGTTTCATGAATGCCTCGTATTAACTTTTGGTCATTTCACAAAGCGTATAATTTAATAAGCGACCTAAACCGCTGACGGTTTGTGATAACGCTTCTTCTACTGCGCCCACCGAGCCATAAATCACCAATGCACCGCTGAAGCGGTCGAGAAAACCGATATGCACATCAGCGGCTTTCAGCGCTAAATCACCGGCGATCATCGCCGTTTCGCCGGGAGTTAGCGTCATAATGCCAATTGCGCCCGCATCCGGAACGCCGATTTTCTTCGCCAGTTCCTCACCGGGATGCGCGATGAGATGCGCCAGTGTGACCTGTTTGCCGGGCACAAATTCCTGAATGATGCGTTCTTTATCCATGAGTCGCCGCCTGTGAAAAACTTTCGTGTATCGTGACAATTTTTCGTCAGAGTAAATAACAAAATTCGGCAAGCGCGTTTAAAAGGTGAGGTAGATCACTAAGAATGGAGAGATATTCGCTGTGGTGCATAAACTTTCATATGCAACGCATGAATATAAATAAAATAATATCGAGATATTATATAGACTGCTTTTTTTATTATTCGCAAACTCAGTAATAAGCTTTACTAATATATTGCAGCCAAACCGCTTACCCTGAATATTCAGGGTAAGCGTGAGAGTTAAAAAAGAATTACAGCGGTTGGGTTTGCGCTTCAACCACGGCCAGCGCCACCATGTTGACGATACGACGCACCGATGCGATCGGCGTTAACACGTGAACCGGTTTCGCCACGCCCATCAGCACCGGACCGACAGTCACACCTTCCGAGCTGGAAACGCGCAGTAAGTTGTAACTAATGCGGGCAGCTTCCATGTTCGGCATCACCAGAATATTGGCAGAACCTTTCAAAGGGCTGTCCGGCATACGGTCGTTGCGAATCGCTTCCACCAGCGCTGCATCGCCGTGCATTTCACCATCAATCATCAGATCTGGCGCACGATCCCTGACCAGTTCCAGCGCCTGACGCATTTTGCTCGACGACGGGCAGTCAGAAGAACCAAAGTTGGAGTGCGACAACAGAGCAACGCGCGGCTCAATACCAAAACGACGGACAGTTTCTGCCGCCATCAAGGTGATCTCCGCCAGCTCTTCTGCGTCTGGTTCGTCATTGACGTAGGTATCGGCAATAAAGGTGTTACCACTCGGCAGCAGCAGCGCGTTCATTGCACCTGCGGTGTGAACGCCATCGCGATAACCAAAGACATTTTTCACCACGCTAAAATGTTCATGATAATCGCCCACCGTACCGCAGATCATTGCATCGGCTTCCCCACGCTGAACCATGATCGCGCCGATCACTGTCGGGTTACTGATCAGCGCCCGCTGCGCCTGTTCCTGAGTGACACCGCGACGCTTCATGATCTGGAAGTATTCGGTCCAGTACTCTTTAAAGCGCGGATCGGATTCGTTATTGACGATCTCAAAATCAACGCCCGCTTTGATCTGCAAGCCCAGTTTCTGAATGCGCATTTCGATCACGTTCGGACGACCGATAAGGATCGGTTTCGCCAGTCCCAGCGTTACCAGTTCCTGAGTGGCATGCAGAACGCGCGCCTCTTCCCCTTCTGGCAGAACAACGCGCTTCGGCGCTTTGCGAGCCTGGGAGAAAATCGGCTTCATAAACAGGTTGGTTTTGTAAACGAACTCAGTCAGCTTGTCGATGTAGACGTCGAAATCAGCAATCGGACGCGTCGCCACGCCCGACTCCATCGCGGCTTTAGCGACCGCAGGAGCGATCTTAACGATCAAGCGCGGATCAAACGGTTTTGGAATGATGTATTCCGGACCAAAGCTCAGATCCTGATCGCCATACGCTGAAGCCACCACTTCGCTCTGTTCGGCGTGGGCCAGTTCCGCAATCGCGCGTACCGCCGCCAGTTTCATCTCTTCATTGATAGCCGTTGCGCCAACATCCAGCGCGCCACGGAAGATAAACGGGAAGCAAAGGACGTTGTTGACCTGGTTTGGATAGTCAGAACGACCGGTGCAAATGATGGCATCCGGACGCACTTCTTTCGCCAGCGGCGGCAGAATTTCCGGTTCCGGGTTCGCCAGCGCCAGGATCATTGGCGCACGAGCCATTTTCTTCACCATTTCCTGGGTCAGCACTTTCGGGCCGGAACATCCAAGGAAAATATCCGCGCCTTCAATCACATCATCGAGGGTACGTTTGCCGTCATCCACCACCGCATATGCGGCTTTGGTTTCCGCCATGTTTGGCTCACGGCCCTGATAGATAACGCCTTTTGAATCGCAAACCACGATGTTATGTTTTTGCAGACCCAGCGCTACCAGCAGGTTCATACAGGCGATTGCTGCGGCACCCGCGCCGGAAACCACCATCCGCACGTCGGAGATGTTTTTCTCCACCACGCGCAAGCCGTTGAGGATGGCGGCAGTGCTGATGATTGCCGTGCCGTGCTGATCGTCGTGGAATACCGGAATATTCATCCGCTCGCGCAGTTTCTGTTCAATATAGAAACATTCTGGCGCTTTAATGTCTTCGAGGTTGATTCCGCCGAAGGTCGGTTCGAGCGCAGCGACAACTTCAATAAATTTGTCCGGGTCGAGTTCATCAACTTCAATGTCAAATACATCAATCCCGGCGAATTTCTTAAACAGAACGCCCTTGCCTTCCATCACCGGTTTGCCAGCCAGCGCGCCAATGTTGCCTAACCCCAGCACCGCCGTACCGTTAGAGATCACCGCCACCAGGTTACCGCGCGCGGTATATTTGTAGGCTTTTAACGGGTCTTTTTCGATTTCAAGACAAGGTGCGGCAACGCCTGGTGAGTAGGCCAGCGCCAGATCGCGCTGCGTTGCCAGAGGCTTGGTTGGAGAAACCTGGATTTTCCCTGGAACTGGAAATTCATGGAAATCAAGTGCACTTTGTTTTAACTGGTCATCCATTTGGTTGTTCCTTTCACGTAACGTTCACAAATAAAGTGTGTGGGCAACAGCCCCTGCCCACAACGTGGCGCACATTATTACCCTGCCGGAGTCTACAGACTTTGAGCAAGTCCAAACTCTCACCATTAATATAATGTTTTGGTAATAATCCTATAACACTGATGTTACCTGCTTAATCCAGCAATACCATGCCTGTCTGCTATGCTTTTTTGATGCGTTTAGCGAAATTTCTCAGAAGTGTGAATTAACGCACTCATCTAACACTTTACTTTTCAAGGAGTATTTCCTATGAACGAGTTAGACGGCATCAAACAGTTCACCACTGTCGTGGCAGACAGCGGCGATATTGAGTCCATTCGCCATTATCATCCCCAGGATGCCACCACCAATCCTTCGCTGTTACTCAAAGCTGCCGGATTATCACAATATGAGCATTTAATAGACGATGCTATCGCCTGGGGTAAAAAAAATGGCAAGACCCAGGAACAACAGGTGGTCGCAGCGTGTGACAAACTGGCAGTCAATTTCGGTGCTGAAATTCTCAAAATCGTACCCGGTCGCGTGTCAACAGAAGTTGATGCACGCCTCTCTTTTGATAAAGAAAAGAGTATTGAGAAGGCGCGCCATCTGGTGGACTTGTATCAGCAACAAGGCGTTGAGAAATCACGCATTTTGATCAAACTGGCTTCGACCTGGGAAGGAATTCGCGCGGCCGAAGAGCTGGAAAAAGAAGGTATTAACTGCAACCTGACGCTGCTGTTTTCTTTTGCCCAGGCGCGGGCCTGTGCAGAAGCGGGCGTTTTTCTGATTTCGCCGTTTGTCGGGCGTATTTATGACTGGTATCAGGCACGCAAGCCGATGGACCCGTATGTGGTGGAAGAAGATCCGGGCGTTAAATCGGTGCGCAATATCTACGACTACTATAAGCAACACCACTATGAAACCATTGTGATGGGCGCGAGCTTCCGTCGCACCGAACAAATCCTCGCCTTAACCGGCTGCGATCGACTGACTATCGCACCGAATTTGCTGAAGGAGCTGCAGGAAAAAGTTTCGCCAGTGGTACGTAAATTAATCCCGCCTTCTCAGACGTTCCCACGCCCAGCACCCATGAGCGAAGCGGAGTTCCGTTGGGAGCACAATCAGGATGCGATGGCGGTAGAAAAACTGTCTGAAGGCATTCGTCTGTTCGCCGTTGATCAACGCAAACTGGAAGATCTTCTTGCCGCCAAACTATAAACCAGCCACGGAGTGTTATATGTCCCGAAAAGACCTTGCCAATGCGATTCGCGCACTCAGTATGGATGCGGTACAAAAAGCCAATTCTGGTCATCCCGGCGCGCCGATGGGCATGGCTGATATTGCCGAAGTGCTGTGGAACGATTTTCTTAAACATAATCCTACCGACCCAACCTGGTATGATCGCGACCGCTTTATTCTTTCCAACGGTCACGCGTCGATGCTGCTCTACAGTTTGCTACATCTGACCGGTTACGACCTGCCGCTGGAAGAACTGAAGAACTTCCGTCAGTTGCATTCGAAAACCCCAGGCCACCCGGAGATTGGCTATACGCCAGGCGTTGAAACCACCACCGGCCCGCTTGGACAAGGTTTGGCGAACGCCGTCGGGCTGGCGATAGCGGAACGTACATTGGCGGCGCAGTTTAACCAGCCAGACCATGAGATCGTCGATCACTTCACCTATGTGTTTATGGGCGACGGCTGCCTGATGGAAGGTATTTCCCACGAAGTCTGTTCGCTGGCAGGCACGCTGGGACTGGGCAAGCTGATTGGTTTTTACGATCACAACGGTATTTCCATCGACGGTGAAACAGAAGGCTGGTTTACCGACGATACGGCAAAACGTTTTGAAGCCTATCACTGGCATGTGATCCATGAAATCGACGGTCACGATCCGCAGGCGGTGAAGGAAGCGATCCTTGAAGCGCAAAGCGTGAAAGATAAGCCGTCGCTGATTATCTGCCGTACGGTGATTGGCTTTGGTTCGCCGAATAAAGCAGGTAAGGAAGAGGCGCACGGCGCACCACTGGGGGAAGAAGAAGTGGCGCTGGCACGGCAAAAACTGGGCTGGCACCATCCGCCATTTGAGATCCCTAAAAAGATTTATCACGCCTGGGATGCCCGTGAAAAAGGCGAAAAAGCGCAGCAGAGCTGGAATGAGAAGTTTGCCGCCTATAAAAAGGCTCATCCGCAACTGGCAGAAGAGTTTACCCGACGGATGAGCGGTGGTTTACCGAAGGACTGGGAGAAAACGACTCAGAAATATATCAATGAGTTACAGGCAAATCCGGCGAAAATCGCTACCCGTAAGGCTTCGCAAAATACGCTTAACGCTTACGGGCCGATGCTGCCTGAGTTGCTCGGCGGTTCGGCGGATCTGGCTCCCAGCAACCTGACCATCTGGAAAGGTTCTGTTTCGCTGAAGGAAGATCCAGCGGGCAACTACATTCACTACGGGGTGCGTGAATTTGGCATGACCGCTATCGCCAACGGCATCGCGCACCACGGCGGCTTTGTGCCGTATACCGCGACGTTCCTGATGTTTGTTGAATACGCCCGTAACGCCGCGCGGATGGCGGCACTGATGAAAGCGCGGCAGATTATGGTTTATACCCACGACTCAATTGGCCTGGGCGAAGATGGTCCGACGCACCAGGCTGTTGAGCAACTGGCCAGCCTGCGCTTAACGCCAAATTTCAGCACCTGGCGACCGTGCGATCAGGTGGAAGCGGCGGTGGGCTGGAAGCTGGCGGTTGAGCGCCACAACGGACCGACGGCACTGATCCTCTCAAGGCAGAATCTGGCCCAGGTGGAACGTACGCCGGATCAGGTTAAAGAGATTGCTCGTGGCGGTTATGTGCTGAAAGACAGCGGCGGTAAGCCAGATATTATTCTGATTGCCACCGGTTCAGAGATGGAAATTACCCTGCAAGCGGCAGAGAAATTAGCAGGAGAAGGTCGCAATGTACGCGTAGTTTCCCTGCCCTCGACCGATATTTTCGACGCCCAGGATGAGGAATATCGGGAGTCGGTGTTGCCTTCTAACGTTGCGGCTCGCGTGGCGGTGGAAGCAGGTATTGCCGATTACTGGTACAAGTATGTTGGTCTGAAAGGGGCAATTGTCGGGATGACGGGTTACGGGGAATCTGCTCCGGCGGATAAGCTGTTCCCGTTCTTTGGCTTTACCGCCGAGAATATTGTGGCAAAAGCGCATAAGGTGCTGGGAGTGAAAGGTGCCTGATGGTGATCGCCGGATGCTGATTGCCGGATGCGACGCTGACGCGTCTTATCCGGCCTACAGCGTCTTATCCGGCCTACATGTCCCCGCAATTTTGTTTAACGGGTGATCCACAACGTGGGCCAGGCGTCTGGCCCATGCCAGTTATCGCAGGTGGGTTCTGCGGCATAACGCACCAGGCGAAAACGCTGACCGTCAAAGCGCCAGCGCGCCTGAATGCCACAATCGCTTAATCCGCGCCCTTTCGCTAAGGTCACCAGTTCACGCGATTTCTCATCAAATGTTGCGTTCATCAGTTCCAGTTCATTCGTCTCCTGACCGTTGTTGAACGGCAAACGCAACCGAACCGGGCGCGAGGCTAGTGGCTTTTTACGCGACACAATCCATGCCAAATCAATGGTGTTATAGGCCCCTGCCTCACAGCTAATCATCATCAGCGCTTTATCATCAGTCAGCGCAGTGACATTCACCTCACGACGTAACGGATCAAGCGAGCAGCGCAGACCATTCATCCGCCAGTTTCCATAATCCAGCAAATCGTTGCGTTCTTCGAGTGAGAGTGGCGTCGGCGTTGGGTTAACCACCGCGACCTCTTTCAGCGCAGGCGCGGGCGGTACGCTGAGCGGCGGTTCGTCCCCTTTCTTGATCCACGCGGTTTCACTGCCAACGCGCTTTTGCTGAGCATCAATAAACAACAACGCCGCTTTTAAGCCACTCAGAGAAATGGTCTGATTGCCGTCGCGTAAGGTGATCGCCTTCCCTTCCTGAATCATCTGCAAAAACGCGGTGATGGTTGCCGTATCATCGGTTACTAATAACCATGGTGAAATCCGCCACTTGTCACCACTTAACGCCAACGGCTCACCATCTAACAGCAGCCGTGGCGCTATCTCTCCTTCAGACGCATCCGGCGACTTCAACCCGCCGCGCTCAATACGTAAAACGGCATCGGTATGCGCCCCGGCGCTGCGGCTCAGGGTCATCACCAGTCCATTATGATCGCCCGTATTGCGCGCCACGCAGAAGTTTTGGTTATTACAGGTGACCTGCCAGTCGGAAAACGCCCGTTGCGCTGGTGCCGCCCACACCAAAGACGTCGGCAACAAAGCGAAAAAAAAGAGAAGGAAAATGCGATAGCGCATGGACGGTACGACCCCAGAAGTTCAAACAAACAGCACAAGTCGTATCTTCGTTGCGCAGGTAGCGCGGCTCAATCAGATTTGTCGGATTGAGCCAATAATAAACAACGAAATATTATTGTTATTTTTCAGTCCATTAAATGTGACGTTTGCAAATAGTTAAGCAATAACACCGTCTTACCGTCACGTATCTCGCCGGTTTTGATCATCTCCAGCGCCTGGCTGAACGGCAGCTCGAGCACTTCAATATCTTCATCTTCAACACCGCCACCGGCGTTAGCGCGCTGATTGTCACTGTATTCGGCGATAAAAAAGTGGATTAGCTCAGTCACACCGCCAGGCGACATATACAGTTCAAATAATTTGCGCACTTCGCCCACTTCATAGCCCGTCTCTTCAATCGCTTCTTTGCGAATGCACACTTCCGGTTCGTCGTTATCCAGCAGCCCGGCGCAGGTTTCAATCAGCTGCCCACTTTCATTGCCATTAACCCAGGTAGCGACGCGGAACTGACGAATCAGAACCACGGTCTTTTTCTTCGCGTTGTACAGGAGGATCGTCGCACCATTACCGCGATCGTAAACTTCACGTTTATGGCGGATAACTTCGCCATCTTTGCGCGTGAGATCGTAGGTAATGTTGTGCAGGGTGAAATAGTTATCGGAGAGAATTTTGTCTTTAATGAGGGTGATTTGTTGCGTCATACCGACTCCACAGCGCGAAATGAACAATTATCTTACGCTGTGAAGTCGGGTTTGTCTGCGCAGGCTATCAGTGAGATTTGACTGATTTTACCCCCAGCCAGTCAATAATCCCCTGTGCCGCATGACGTCCTTCTGCCATTGCGGTAACCACCAGATCCGCACCACGCACGGCGTCGCCACCGGCGAAGATTTTCGGATTGGTGGTCTGGTAACGGTACTGGCTTTCCACATCCGCGATGATGCGGCCCCATTTGTCTACCGTTACACCGTGCGACTCCAGCCACGGCATCCCGTGTGGATTGAAGCCAAACGCCATAATCACCGCATCGGCTGGCATGACAAATTCACTGCCCTCAATCGGTACAGGTCGCCGACGCCCCTGGGCATCCGGCTCGCCAAGACGCGTGCGCAGGAAACGAATCCCGCAGACGTGACCTTGTTCATTCAGCTCAAGCGCCACCGGCTGGACGTTAAATTCGAAGTTGGCCCCCTCTTCGCGGGCGTTCCTCACCTCTTTCTTCGAGCCTGGCATGTTAGCTTCATCACGACGATAAGCGCAGGTGACGTTACTCGCGCCGTGGCGCAGCGCAGTACGCACACAGTCCATCGCGGTGTCGCCGCCGCCCAGTACCACGACGTTAAGTCCGGCGGTATTGATAAACGGCTCTTCCGGTAGCTCTTCGAGCCCCATCACCTGTTTAGTGTTGGCAATGAGGAACGGCAGCGCGTCATAAACGCCCGGCGCATCTTCATTGGGTAAACCCGCTTTCATGGAACGGTAAGTGCCTACGCCAACGAAGACCGCGTCGTATTGTTCCAAAAGCGAATCCAAAGAGACATCTTTACCCACTTCACAATTGAGTTCGAAGTGAATCCCCATCGCGCTGAAGATTTCCCGACGGCGTGCCAGCAGGGATTTATCCAGTTTGAAAGAAGGAATGCCGAAAGTGAGCAAGCCACCAATTTCTGGATGGCGATCGTACACCGTCACCGCCACGCCATTGCGGGTCAGAACATCCGCACAGGCCAGCCCTGCCGGGCCTGCCCCGATAATCGCCACCCGCTTGTCCACTTTGGTGACATGACTTAAGTCAGGACGCCAACCTTTCGCCAACGCCTGATCTGAAATATAGCGTTCAATGTTGCCGATAGTTACAGCACCGTGCTCATCGCGAATAGTACAGGCACCTTCACACAAACGGTCTTGCGGACAAACGCGTCCGGTAATTTCCGGCAGGGTGTTGGTCTGGTGAGAAAGCTCGACGGCGGCGTCGATGTTTCCGGCTTTCACCAGTTCAATCCACTGCGGAATATGGTTATGCAGCGGGCAGGTCCATTCACAAACGCTGTGCTCGCCGCACTTAAGGCAGCGCGAGGCTTCCCGTTGTGCCTGGTCGGCGCGAAATGGCAGATAAATTTCATCAAAACCGGTTTTGCGCGCTTCAATCGCCAGTTTATCCGGCTCGCCACGCGCGGGCGTTGCCTGCATTTGTTCGACTTTACTCATTACCGGCATTTCTTGCGCCGCGGTACTGGCATGCCACGGTTGATGTTCCTGACGCGCGGTGCGCAAGCGGCGGGATTTCGCCATGCCGGAGAGTGCGACGTCAGTGACCAGTTGCAGCGCGTCCGCCGGGCAATTCTCAACACAGGCAGGACCGTTTTCGCGCCCCGCACAAAGGTCGCATTTATGCGCCGTGGCTTTTACTTTTCCTGCCGCGACGGGTGTCAGGACGATTTGCATCGTACCAAAAGGACAGGCCACCACGCAGGATTTACAGCCAATACACTTTTGCTGATTGACCTGAATGCTGTCATCAACGTGGCTGATTGCGCCATTAGGGCAGCTACGGGCGCAGGGCGCATCTTCACAATGGTGACAGGTCACTGCACTACGTTGCTGTTGATGTTTGATAACCGTAATTCGGGGATGAAAATGGTGTTGGCTCAGGACATGTTGCTCATCATTGTGAGCCATGACACAGGCGATTTCACAAGCATGACAACCCAGACATTGCTGACTGTTGGCCATAATAAAACGATTCATAACGACCTTCTTTTTTGGTTGTAAAAACCTTATTCTTTATATGAGTGTTGTTATTACCCGACTTACAGGGGAATCGGCAATGTTCATGTGCCCAGAATAAGTAACTATTTCGCTATAAACTGTGGCAGATCAAATAATCCCATCACTGACTAAATTGTGTTTCAGCTAACTGGAACATTAATGATTTTTTGTGGAGAAGACGCGTGTGATTGTTAAACGACCCGTCTCGGCCAGTCTGGCCCGGGCCTTTTTTTACATTGTGCTGCTGTCGATTCTTTCCACGGGTATCGCTCTGCTAACTCTGGCGAGCAGTTTGCGCGACGCTGAGGCTATCAATATTGCCGGATCGCTACGTATGCAGAGTTACCGCCTGGGCTACGACTTGCAAAGTGGCAGTCCACAACTCAATGCACATCGCCAGTTGTTTCAGCAGGCACTGCATTCACCGGTATTAACCAATCTCAACGTCTGGTATGTGCCAGAAGCAGTAAAAACTCGCTATGCGCATCTGAATGCCAACTGGCTGGAGATGAATAATCGGCTCAGCAAGGGCGATTTGCCGTGGTATCAGGCCAATATTAATAATTATGTTAATCAGATAGACCTGTTCGTGCTGGCTTTACAGCACTACGCTGAACGCAAAATGCTGCTGGTGGTGGCGATTTCCCTGGCTGGCGGTATCGGTATTTTCACGCTGGTCTTTTTTACTTTGCGCCGTATACGCCATCAGGTGGTTGCCCCGCTGAATCAGCTGGTTACCGCCAGTCAACGTATTGAACACGGGCAGTTCGACTCGCCGCCGCTGGATACCAGTCTGCCGAATGAGCTTGGTCTGCTTGCAAAAACCTTTAACCAGATGTCGAGCGAGCTGCATAAATTGTACCTTTCGCTGGAGGCGTCAGTAGAAGAAAAGACCCGCGATCTCCACGAGGCCAAGCGTCGTCTGGAGGTGTTGTATCAATGTTCCCAGGCGCTGAACACCAGCCAGATTGATGTGCATTGTTTCCGCCATATTTTGCAGATTGTTCGCGACAATGAAGCGGCTGAATATCTGGAGTTAAATGTCGGTGAAAACTGGCGGATTAGCGAAGGGCAACCAAACCCGGAATTGCCGATGCAGATTTTACCGGTGACAATGCAAGAGACGGTTTACGGCGAACTGCACTGGCAAAATAGTCACGTTTCATCATCAGAACCGCTGCTTAACAGCGTTTCGTCGATGCTGGGACGCGGTTTGTACTTTAATCAGGCGCAGAAGCATTTTCAGCAGTTATTGTTGATGGAAGAACGTGCAACCATCGCCCGCGAATTGCACGACTCGCTGGCTCAGGTACTTTCTTACTTACGTATCCAGTTGACGTTACTGAAGCGTTCGATACCGGAAGATAACGCCACCGCACAAAGTATCATGGCCGATTTTTCCCAGGCGTTGAATGATGCTTATCGGCAGTTACGCGAGCTGTTGACTACTTTCCGCCTGACGCTGCAGCAGGCGGATCTCCCCTCCGCGTTGAGGGAAATGCTGGATACGTTACAAAATCAAACCAGCGCCAAACTGACCCTCGACTGCCGTCTGCCAACCCTGGCGCTGGATGCGCAAATGCAGGTGCATTTGTTGCAAATTATTCGCGAAGCGGTGCTGAATGCGATGAAGCACGCCAACGCCAGCGAAATCGCCGTCAGTTGCGTCACCGCGCCGGACGGCAATCACACGGTTTATATCCGTGATAACGGGATTGGCATCGGTGAACCGAAAGAGCCCGAAGGTCATTATGGTCTGAATATCATGCGCGAACGCGCGGAACGGCTGGGTGGGACGCTGACTTTTTCACAACCTTCCGGCGGCGGCACGTTAGTGAGTATTAGCTTTCGCTCCGCGGAGGGTGAGGAAAGTCAGCTGATGTAATGCCTCCTACTGACCAAAGAATACTTGCACTTAAGGTTCAGTATAAAAGGGCATGATAATTTACATTAACTCCTTTTTTTCTCCACGATTGGCTCGTACCTTGCCGCTACAGTGAAGCAAGTCAAGCCTACAACGATACGCAGAAACACGAGGTCCTCTTTTAATGGCGAATTTCTTTATTGATCGCCCCATTTTTGCCTGGGTGCTGGCAATCCTGTTGTGTCTGACAGGTACCCTGGCGATTTTCTCATTGCCCGTTGAACAATACCCCGATCTCGCGCCACCGAATGTGCGAGTGACCGCTAACTATCCCGGCGCATCGGCCCAGACGCTGGAAAACACCGTGACCCAGGTTATCGAGCAAAATATGACCGGCCTCGATAATCTCATGTATATGTCATCTCAGAGCAGTGGCACCGGTCAGGCATCTGTCACTTTAAGTTTTAAAGCAGGCACCGATCCGGACGAAGCCGTGCAGCAAGTACAAAACCAGCTGCAATCAGCCATGCGAAAGTTACCGCAGGCGGTGCAAAATCAGGGCGTGACGGTGCGTAAAACCGGCGATACCAATATTCTGACCATTGCTTTCGTCTCTACCGATGGTTCGATGGATAAACAGGATATTGCCGATTATGTTGCCAGTAATATTCAGGACCCGTTAAGCCGCGTGAATGGCGTCGGGGATATCGATGCCTATGGTTCGCAATATTCCATGCGTATCTGGCTGGACCCGGCGAAACTCAACAGTTTCCAGATGACGGCTAAAGATGTCACTGATGCCATTGAGTCACAGAACGCGCAGATTGCGGTTGGGCAACTTGGTGGTACACCTTCCGTCGATAAGCAGGCGCTCAACGCCACCATTAACGCCCAGTCACTGCTGCAAACACCAGAACAGTTCCGCGATATCACCTTGCGGGTGAATCAAGACGGCTCAGAGGTAAGGCTGGGCGATGTCGCCACCGTCGAAATGGGGGCGGAGAAATACGATTATCTTAGCCGCTTCAATGGTAAGCCAGCCTCCGGGCTGGGGGTAAAACTGGCCTCCGGCGCAAACGAAATGGCGACAGCGGAGCTGGTGCTCAATCGTCTCGACGAGCTGGCGCAGTACTTCCCGCACGGACTGGAATACAAGGTGGCGTATGAAACCACCTCGTTTGTTAAAGCCTCCATTGAAGACGTGGTGAAAACGCTGCTGGAAGCTATCGCTCTGGTTTTCCTCGTTATGTATCTGTTCCTGCAAAACTTCCGCGCCACGCTGATACCCACTATCGCCGTGCCGGTGGTGTTGATGGGAACCTTCTCCGTACTTTACGCCTTTGGTTACAGCGTCAACACCTTAACCATGTTCGCGATGGTGCTGGCGATCGGTCTGCTGGTGGATGACGCCATCGTGGTGGTGGAAAACGTCGAACGTATTATGAGTGAGGAAGGACTCACTCCTCGCGAAGCCACACGTAAATCGATGGGGCAGATCCAGGGGGCACTGGTCGGGATTGCGATGGTTCTTTCGGCGGTATTTGTACCAATGGCCTTCTTCGGCGGCACCACCGGTGCCATCTATCGCCAGTTCTCTATTACCATTGTTGCGGCGATGGTGCTGTCAGTACTGGTAGCGATGATCCTCACTCCGGCTCTGTGTGCCACACTACTTAAGCCACTGAAAAAAGGTGAGCATCACGGGCAAAAAGGCTTTTTTGCCTGGTTTAACCAGATGTTTAACCGCAACGCCGAACGCTACGAAAAAGGGGTGGCGAAAATTCTCCACCGTAGCCTGCGCTGGATTGTGATTTATGTCCTGCTGCTTGGCGGCATGGTGTTCCTGTTCCTGCGTTTGCCGACGTCGTTCTTACCGCTGGAAGACCGTGGCATGTTTACTACCTCGGTACAATTGCCCAGCGGTTCAACCCAACAACAGACCCTGAAAGTCGTTGAGCAAATCGAGAAATATTACTTCACCCATGAAAAAGACAACATCATGTCGGTGTTTGCCACTGTTGGTTCTGGCCCCGGGGGTAACGGGCAAAACGTGGCGCGAATGTTTATCCGCCTGAAAGACTGGAGCGAACGCGACAGTAAGACCGGCACCTCGTTTGCCATTATCGAGCGTGCAACAAAGGCGTTTAACAAGATTAAAGAAGCTCGCGTTATCGCCAGCAGCCCGCCAGCAATTAGCGGTCTTGGTAGTTCTGCGGGTTTTGATATGGAGTTGCAGGACCACGCTGGAGCAGGTCACGATGCGCTGATGGCAGCACGTAACCAGTTGCTGGCGCTGGCGGCGGAAAACCCGGAGCTAACCCGTGTGCGCCATAACGGCCTCGACGACAGTCCGCAGTTGCAGATTGATATCGACCAGCGTAAAGCTCAGGCGCTGGGCGTTGATATCGACGATATTAACGACACACTGCAAACCGCCTGGGGTTCGAGCTATGTTAATGACTTTATGGATCGCGGTCGCGTGAAGAAAGTCTATGTGCAGGCAGCTGCGCCGTATCGCATGCTGCCAGATGACATCAATCTCTGGTATGTCCGAAATAAAGATGGCGGCATGGTGCCCTTCTCTGCTTTCGCGACCTCACGCTGGGAGACAGGCTCGCCGCGTCTGGAACGCTATAACGGTTATTCTGCGGTTGAGATTGTTGGGGAAGCCGCACCGGGGGTCAGTACCGGTACGGCGATGGATATTATGGAATCGTTAGTGAAGCAGTTGCCAAACGGCTTTGGTCTGGAGTGGACGGCGATGTCGTATCAGGAGCGGCTTTCCGGCGCGCAGGCTCCGGCGCTGTACGCTATTTCCTTGCTGGTGGTATTCCTGTGTCTGGCGGCGTTGTATGAAAGCTGGTCGGTGCCGTTCTCGGTAATGCTGGTCGTGCCGCTGGGGGTTATCGGCGCGCTGCTGGCAACCTGGATGCGCGGGCTGGAAAACGACGTTTACTTCCAGGTGGGCCTGTTAACGGTCATTGGTTTATCGGCGAAAAACGCCATCCTGATCGTCGAGTTTGCTAACGAGATGAACCAAAAAGGCCACGACCTGTTTGAAGCGACGCTCCACGCCTGCCGTCAGCGTTTACGCCCGATTCTGATGACCTCGCTGGCATTTATCTTCGGCGTATTGCCAATGGCAACCAGCACGGGTGCCGGTTCCGGTGGTCAGCATGCGGTGGGTACTGGCGTAATGGGCGGGATGATTTCGGCCACTATTCTGGCTATTTACTTCGTGCCGCTGTTCTTTGTACTGGTGCGCCGCCGCTTCCCGCTGAAGCCGCGCCCGGAATAAGCAATAAAAAAGGCGACATGCTAATGTGTCGCCTTTTTCAACTTTCCGATTAAGAACCTGCTCAGCGGGTTCTTGCTGTTTGTACTTTGTCTCAGGAATTACTTACGAAGCATAACTTCGATAAAGTCTTTCCAGTTCCCCAGTTCACGTTCAATCATAACAACCTCTCTTATAATTATGGGTATTCTACGGAAACAATATACCGTGGTGAAGCTAATTTACTCGATTGCTGCGATGACTACCTCCGGGGGACAAACCTTATGTAAATACTATGGTCCTGCGGTGATAATTTGTATGTGATAC
>NZ_SJWV01000679.1:0-339 GCF_004352695.1 Escherichia sp. KCJ4928 | reverse complement strand
ACACCCGGCAAATCATAAGCAACCTGGTGGATCTGGCCTTCAGGGAGTATGGCGAAAACAACCCCAGACTGTACCGTGCAGGAACAGAGCCCCTTGTGGATCTCGCCCTGGAAGAGAGTGGCATCGCTGAACAACATGACGCAGGATGGTGGAATGCTGCCACCTGGTTTGAAATCAGGGACATGCTGCATATGGCTGGCAATATCCCAGCCGCCCAGCGGGCACACTACCAGGCCATGCCCCTGCTGGCTGAAATGTCCGCCCTGCTGGGACAGCCATCCATCCGGGATGTGTTCGGCACAGTTCAGCGCGATAACTCAGCAGAATTGTTACTGGACT
>NZ_SJWV01000678.1:0-339 GCF_004352695.1 Escherichia sp. KCJ4928 | reverse complement strand
ATCTGTCCGATGACCAGACTGTGCATTGTTGAGAACGCACTAATGACATGAATCGCTCCCCTGCGGCGACTCTTGTCATAAGAGTGCCGGAGCGTTTTTCCATCAATTGCAATGACGTCTTTATCATTTGATGAATGGCAGTCACGCATCCAGTTAATAAAGCACTCGTGAAATTTTGCAGGACTGATACAGGATACAACTCTGGCAATGGTTGATCCTACCCACGTAATATGGACACAGGCCTAAGCGAGGTTCTGGTTTTCAAATTGTTCCGGACTGAGGCCGCCACACCAACTGTGCCGCCGCCACCGATTGTAATCACATTCGATATAATTAAAC
>NZ_SJWV01000677.1:0-339 GCF_004352695.1 Escherichia sp. KCJ4928 | reverse complement strand
ACACCCGGCAAATCATAAGCAACCTGGTGGATCTGGCCTTCAGGGAGTATGGCGAAAACAACCCCAGACTGTACCGTGCAGGAACAGAGCCCCTTGTGGATCTCGCCCTGGAAGAGAGTGGCATCGCAGAACAACATGACGCTGGATGGTGGAATGCTGCCACCTGGTTTGAAATCAGGGACATGCTGCATATGACTGGCAATATCCCCGCAGCCCAGCGGGCACACTACCAGGCCATGCCCCTGCTGGCTGAAATGTCCGCCCTGCTGGGACAGCCATCCATCCGGGATGTGTTCGGCACAGTTCAGCGCGATAACTCAGCAGAATTGTTACTGGACT
>NZ_SJWV01000676.1:0-341 GCF_004352695.1 Escherichia sp. KCJ4928 | reverse complement strand
ATCAAAACTACTCCTTAAGGTGACTATTCGTTTCTCCCGTCAATATCCAGGTGTATTACGGGAGATTTTTTAATTCCCCCCTCAGTATCACGGACATTACTGACGCCACTCTGTCGCCAGAGACGAATGCACGGGATAAATAAAAACTCTGATTTTCTTCACATTTTCCGTCATTCTCCGTGGCAGAGTGCATTCCGGCAGGTTACAGTTTCTGCGGGTCAATAAAAATAAAACGCCAACAGGTTAGTCAACATCGTTCTCTTCCCGCAGCACGGAGTTCTGCGGGATTTTTTTATCCCCTGAACCCGGCATGATGCCTTCTGTCCTCTGCCACCGATATC
>NZ_SJWV01000675.1:0-341 GCF_004352695.1 Escherichia sp. KCJ4928 | reverse complement strand
ATCAAAACTACTCCTTAAGGTGACTATTCGTTTCTCCCGTCAATATCCAGGTGTATTACGGGAGATTTTTTAATTCCCCCCTCAGTATCACGGACATTACTGACGCCACTCTGTCGCCAGAGACGAAAGCCCGGGATAAATAAAAACTCTGATTTTCTTCACATTTTCAGTCATTCTCCGTGGCAGAGTGCATTCCGGCAGGTTACAGTTTCTTCGGGTCAATAAAAATAAAACGCCAACAGGTTAGTCAACATCGTTCTCTTCCCGCAGCACGGAGTTCTGCGGGATTTTTTTATCCCCTGAACCCGGCATGATGCCTTCTGTCCTCTGCCACCGATATC
>NZ_SJWV01000674.1:0-342 GCF_004352695.1 Escherichia sp. KCJ4928 | reverse complement strand
GTTATGACACGCTGGCACATTTTCCTGACAAGCCAGCGGTGTGGCTGGAACGCGATGATGAAACCGGCTTTCAGCAGGTGCTGGAACGTTCTGGCTATCTGGCGAAGGAGCATACCAAAGCTCGCGGCACCGGTGAGCGCAATTTTGGCTGTAGCCGGAGTTGAACACGACAGGCGCACCAATACCCGGCAAACCAAAAGTATGGGTTGTTGTCTGGCGGCAACGATGTATCCACTCGCCCACTGACTGTTTTTTACGTCAGTGGGCCATTGTGTGACAACCACAGTGCTGTAACAGCAACCAGCCTGCTTTACCCAAACTCCAGTCCAGATTTTAACTGAA
>NZ_SJWV01000673.1:0-343 GCF_004352695.1 Escherichia sp. KCJ4928 | reverse complement strand
CCTGACGGGCTTGTCTGCTCCCGGCATCCGCTCACAGGCCAGCTGTGACCGTCTCCGGGAGCTGCATGTGTCAGAGGTTTTCACCGTCATCCCCGAAGCGTGCGAGGCAGCTGCGGTAAAGCTCGTCAGCGTGGTCGTGAAGCGCTTCGCAGATGTCAGCCTGGTCGTCGGCGTCCAGTTCATTCAGTTTTTCCAGCAGGGTCAGCGTCTGGCTTTTGATGAAGCGGGCCATGTTAAGGGCGGTTTTTTCCTGTTTAGTCACAGTTCTGTTTCTCCATGTGTGGGGAGTCTGTCGGAGGTTTTTAATGATACCGGTGAAACGCGAAAGGATGCTCACGATACG
>NZ_SJWV01000672.1:0-344 GCF_004352695.1 Escherichia sp. KCJ4928 | reverse complement strand
CCTGTTCCCTGAGCTGATGACCAAAAACCTCCGGAGAGATGCAATGATTTATCCCCCGCAAATCAATGAACATTTCATCAATTGAGTAGGGCTCAACTGCGGGAGAAAGCGACTCCAGAACAGCCATAACCCGTTGGCTCATGCTGTGGTACAGCGCATAATTGCTGGAAAATACATGTATTTTCTTCTCCAGGCGCATTTGTCTCACCTGAAACCTGGGCTGCCCCATTCTGATGCCAAGGGCTTTTGCCTCCGGGCTGCGCGCGATCACACAGCCATCGTTATTGCTGAGTACGATGACCGGTTCGTTGCGAAGGTCCGGGCGGAAAACTTTTTCACATGAG
>NZ_SJWV01000671.1:0-344 GCF_004352695.1 Escherichia sp. KCJ4928 | reverse complement strand
CCTGTTCCCTGAGCTGATGACCAAAAAACTCCGGAGAGATGCAATGATTTATCCCCCGCAAATCAATAAACATTTCATCAATTGAGTAGGGCTCAACTGCGGGAGAAAGCGACTCCAGAACAGCCATGACCCGTTGGCTCATGCTGTGGTACAGCGCATAATTGCTGGAAAATACATGTATTTTCTTCTCCAGGCGCATCTGTCTCACCTGAAACCAGGGCTGCCCCATTCTGATGCCAAGGGCTTTTGCCTCCGGGCTGCGCGCGATCACACAGCCATCGTTATTGCTGAGTACGATGACCGGTTCGTTGCGAAGGTCCGGGCGGAAAACTTTTTCACATGAG
>NZ_SJWV01000670.1:0-344 GCF_004352695.1 Escherichia sp. KCJ4928 | reverse complement strand
AGCAGTCACCGCGGGTGGTGCTCTGGGAAATCGACCTGACGGTGCAGGGCGGTGAGCGGTATTTTTTCTGCAATGAGCTGAATGAAAAAGGGGAGCCGGTGACCTGGCAGGGGCGTGAATATCAGGCGTACCCGATTGAGGGGAGTGGCTTTGAGATGAACGGAAAGGGCAGCAGTGCCCGCCCGTCGCTGACGGTGTCCAATCTTTTCGGCCTTGTCACCGGGATGGCGGAGGATTTGCAGAGCCTGGTGGGGGCCACGGTGGTCCGTCGCCGGGTGTATGCGCGTTTTCTGGATGCGGTGAACTTTGTGGCAGGCAATCCTGAGGCAGACCCGGAGCAGGAG
>NZ_SJWV01000066.1:0-20716 GCF_004352695.1 Escherichia sp. KCJ4928 | reverse complement strand
TCTGGAAGATGCGCAATACATTTTGACGCTAAACATAGATAAACTTAATGAAATAGGAAAGGATGAGTTAAAACTAGACATTAAGGAATACAGAAGGGCAACTTTAACTAAATCTCATAGATTTTTAGGCCGTCAGTATCAAGAGAAATAAAACAGTAGTACGAGGTTAATAACCTCGTACTTTTTAATAAAAAAACTACTCCGTTTTACTTTTTTGTGCAAACTCATAAGGAGTCAAAGGATTAACTTTATTCATATCTAAATAATCAGCCCACCATTGAACCATTAATCTACGTTCGTCTAAATGCTCAGAGGTATGAATATATGCTGCACGCACATTGTTACGCTCTGTATGACTCAACTGCCGTTCTATCGCATCATCGCTCCATAATCCTGATTCACCAAGCGCACCACGCGCCATCGTCCTAAATCCATGCCCACAGACCTCGGTTTTCGTGTCATACCCCATCGCACGCAAGGCGCTATTTACTGTGTTCTCACTCATAACTTTGGCCGCGTCGTGATCCCCTGGGAACAGCAGCTCTTTATCACCACTAATCTGCTTAAGTTGCTCTAACAAAGCCATCGCCTGCCGACTAAGAGGAACTATATGTTCTTCTTTCATTTTCATACCACGATACGAGTAACGCACACCTTTGATTTCTTCACGCTTTGCAGGTACGCGCCAAAGAGATTTATCGAAGTCGAATTCATCCCAACGCGCGAAACGTAACTCACTGGAACGCACAAAAGTTAGTAAGGAAAGCTCGACCGCGATCCGTGTCATTACACGACCACGATATGCAGCAAGACGTGCAAGAAACTCAGGGAACCGGCTAGAAGGTAAAGCAGGGTAATGTCGCGCTTTGGTTGTCGATAGCGCACCGGCCATATCGCTGGCGGGATTTGAGTCGATGTAATCGTTCTGTACGGCATAACGCATAATGGCCGTGACGCGCTGTTGCAGGCGCTGAGCGACATCGTGTTTGCCACTGGCATCAACTTTTTTAATCGGGGCTAACAGGTGGCTGGTTTTAAGCTGCCGAATGTCGGACGAACCGATATGAGGGAAGATATAAAGCTCAAGATAGCGAAGAACGCGCGATCGATGGTCTTCACTCCAGCGCTTGTTACTGGCATGCCATTCTCGGGCGATAGTTTCAAAAGTATATGCCCCCGAATTCTCGGCCTGGGCTTCTTTTTGTACGACTTTTGGGTCTATGCCCTGTACTAAAAGCTTTTTAGCTTCATCGCGTTTTGCTCTTGCCTGAGCAAGTGTCACAGTAGGCCAAACACCAAAAGCGAGGCGATCCTCTTTTTTGTCAGAGGGACGTCTGTATTTCATTCGCCAGTATTTGGAACCTTTAGCCGAAACCTCAAGATACAAACCGCCACCATCGGCCATTTTGTAGGTTTTGTCTTTTGGCTTTGCAGTCTCGACCTGTCTGGCGTTGAGCTTCATTTGGGGGCACATTTCTAATCGAAGTTAAGATGCCCCCAATTATGCCCCCAATGACATCCGGATTTCAACGGACAACCTCGGAAGACGCAGGACGTAAAAATCGCTGCAAGCATTGATTTTCAAGGGATATTTGGACTTTCTCGGATGGTCTTGGAAGTACTAATGGTGCCGAAGGCCGGACTCGAACCGGCACGTATTTCTACGGTTGATTTTGAATCAACTGCGTCTACCGATTTCGCCACTTCGGCACTGAAGAGGTATGCGGAAAACGTTGTGGATTATACCTGTCGCACGCCACCATGCAAGCGCCAGCTTGCTCGCATCTCGCTAAGTGCTGAAATTTTCAGCATTGCGTACAGCGATGTGTAACCTTTGTCACACTCCATGCACCCCGCCCTGCCATGCTCTACACTTCCCAGACCACACCAGAGAAGGACCAAAAAATGTCAATGATAAAAAGCTATGCCGCAAAAGAAGCGGGCGGCGAACTGGAAGTTTATGAGTACGATCCCGGTGAGCTGAAGCCACAAGATGTTGAAGTGCAGGTGGATTACTGCGGGATCTGCCATTCCGATCTGTCGATGATCGATAACGAATGGGGATTTTCACAATATCCGCTGGTTGCCGGGCATGAGGTGATTGGTCGCGTGGTGGCGCTCGGGAGTGCCGTGCAGGATAAAGGTTTGCAGGTCGGTCAGCGTGTCGGGATTGGCTGGACAGCGCGTAGCTGTGGTCACTGCGACGCCTGTATTAGCGGAAATCAGATCAACTGTGAGCAAGGTGCGGTGCCAACAATTATGAATCGCGGAGGTTTTGCCGAGAAGTTGCGTGTAGACTGGCAATGGGTTATTCCACTGCCGGAAAATATCGACATTGAATCTGCCGGGCCGCTGTTGTGCGGCGGTATCACGGTCTTTAAACCACTGTTGATGCACCATATCACTGCTACCAGCCGCGTTGGGGTAATTGGTATTGGCGGGCTGGGGCATATCGCTATAAAACTTCTGCACGCAATGGGATGTGAGGTGACGGCCTTTAGTTCTAATCCGGCGAAAGAGCAGGAATTGCTGGCGATGGGTGCCGATAAAGTGGTGAATAGCCGCGATCCGCAGGCACTGAAAGCACTGGCGGGGCAGTTTGATCTCATTATCAATACCGTGAACGTCAGCCTCGACTGGCAGCCTTATTTTGAGGCGCTGACGTACGGCGGTAATTTCCACACTGTCGGTGCGGTTCTCACGCCGCTGTCTGTTCCGGCCTTTACGTTAATTGCGGGCGATCGCAGCGTCTCTGGCTCTGCTACCGGCACGCCTTATGAACTGCGTAAGCTGATGCGCTTTGCCGCCCGCAGCAAGGTTGCGCCGACAACCGAACTGTTCCCGATGTCGAAAATTAACGACGCCATCCAGCATGTGCGCGACGGTAAGGCGCGTTACCGCGTGGTGTTGAAAGCCGATTTTTGAAAATCATTCGCAGCGCTGATCTGAGGCGCTGCCCTCTTTCGCACATATTCTGTTTTGTCGTATCGCCAGCACAGCCTGCCGACATTGTTCGGTGACATTGGCAATATCATGGTTGATATCAATGCGCACAATATCCTGTTCATCTGCTTGTGGACGCTCCAGCGCCTCAAACTGACTTTTTAGTAACGCTACCGGCATAAAATGCCCAGCCCGACGCTGCATTCGCGCGAGGATAGTTTCATAGTCGCCATCTAACCAGAGGAAATGAACATGGGGGCTACCCTTGCGTAAAATATCACGATAATGTTTTTTTAATGATGAACAGACAATAAATCCTGTTTCATTCTTTTTATAAAGACTGTATGAAGCATCATTTAAGCGTTCCAGCCAGGGAAGTCGATCTTCATCAGATAATGGAATACCCTGCGACATTTTATCTATATTTTTGGCTGGATGAAGATCGTCACCATCAATAAATTTAGCAGATAATAACGCGGCAACCTTGCTACCAATTAATGTTTTACCACTCCCTGAAACGCCCATCAAAATAAAGCTTTCACCCGCCATTTAAAATCTCCTGAATCATCTTACCTGCTGCGATACTACGCCTGGTGGCATAATAATTTCACGTTTTTTTATTTCTGCTGATAAGAATTACAAGGCACATCACGTTATGCGTAACATAGTAATGTAACAATTTTCTGACGTGATCTTCATCACAAATAATGACAATTAAAACCGCTTAAATGCTTCCGAGGTGTCTACCTGACCAGTGAGGAATTTATGCAAGTGAAAACACAGTCCTGCGTTGTTGCGGGCAAGAAAACTGTTGCCGTTACCGAGCAGACGATAGATTGGAATAATAATGGAACATTAGTACAAATAACCCGAGGTGGAATTTGCGGTTCCGATTTACATTATTATCAGGAAGGAAAAGTAGGTAATTTCATGATAAAGGCACCGATGGTGTTAGGTCATGAAGTTATCGGTAAAGTTATTCATAGCGACTCATCAGAATTACATGAAGGGCAAACGGTAGCCATTAATCCGTCTAAACCGTGCGGTCACTGCAAATACTGCATTGAACATAACGAGAATCAGTGTACAGAGATGCGTTTTTTTGGCAGTGCCATGTATTTCCCTCATGTTGATGGTGGTTTTACCCGTTATAAAATGGTCGAAACGTCGCAATGTGTCCCTTATCCGGCCAAAGCTGACGAAAAGGTTATGGCTTTTGCCGAACCTTTAGCCGTCGCGATTCATGCCGCACATCAGGCCGGCGAGTTACAGGGCAAGCGAGTATTTATTTCCGGTGTTGGACCCATTGGCTGCCTGATTGTCAGTGCAGTGAAAACACTGGGGGCCGCGGAAATTGTCTGTGCTGATGTGAGTCCCCGTTCCCTTTCGCTGGGCAAAGAGATGGGGGCGGATGTGCTCGTAAACCCACAAAACGACGACATGGATCACTGGAAAGCGGAAAAAGGCTATTTCGATGTCAGCTTTGAAGTGTCCGGTCATCCTTCATCAGTGAATACCTGTCTGGAGGTCACTCGTGCACGCGGCGTAATGGTGCAGGTAGGTATGGGAGGCGTGATGGCAGAATTCCCAATGATGACGTTGATTGGTAAGGAGATTTCACTCAGAGGCTCTTTCCGTTTTACCAGCGAATTTAATACCGCAGTGTCATGGCTGGCGAATGGCGTTATCAATCCACTGCCTTTACTGAGTGCTGAATATCCCTTCACTGACCTGGAAGAGGCGCTACGTTTCGCCGGTGATAAAACCCAGGCAGCAAAAGTCCAGCTTGTTTTCTAAGAGATAAATAAAGGAATAATACAATGAACGATCTATTTTCACTGGCAGGAAAAAATATCTTGATTACCGGTTCAGCACAGGGCATTGGCTTTTTACTGGCAACCGGCCTGGGTAAATATGGCGCACAAATAATTATTAATGATATTACTGCCGAACGCGCAGAACTTGCTGTAGAAAAACTCCACCAGGAGGGTATTCAGGCCGTTGCCGCACCTTTTAATGTTACTCATAAACATGAAATTGATGCCGCCGTTGAACATATCGAAAAGGACATCGGCCCCATTGATGTGCTGGTGAATAACGCCGGTATCCAGCGCCGTCATCCTTTTACTGAGTTCCCTGAACAAGAGTGGAATGATGTGATCGCAGTAAACCAGACCGCCGTGTTCCTGGTATCGCAAGCGGTAACTCGTCACATGGTTGAACGCAAGGCAGGTAAAGTTATTAATATTTGCTCGATGCAAAGCGAACTGGGACGTGACACCATCACCCCTTATGCCGCATCGAAAGGGGCGGTAAAAATGCTCACCCGCGGCATGTGCGTCGAGCTGGCGCGCCACAATATTCAGGTCAACGGTATTGCGCCGGGCTATTTCAAAACAGAAATGACTAAAGCACTGGTTGAGGACGAAGCCTTCACCGCCTGGTTGTGCAAACGGACCCCCGCCGCACGCTGGGGAGATCCGCAGGAACTGATTGGTGCTGCGGTGTTCCTTTCTTCAAAAGCCTCTGATTTCGTAAACGGCCACCTGTTGTTTGTTGATGGCGGCATGTTAGTGGCTGTTTAACACCTACTACCCTACGTGCAGCGCGAAAGCGCTGCTTTTCTGGCACTAATAAGAGATAAAGACTATGCCATTAATCATTATTGCGGCAGGCGTCGCGCTGCTTCTTATCCTGATGATCGGCTTTAAAGTTAACGGCTTTATTGCCCTCGTTCTGGTAGCTGCCGTCGTCGGATTTGCCGAAGGGATGGATGCACAGGCCGTCCTGCACTCTATACAAAATGGTATCGGCAGCACGCTCGGCGGGCTGGCAATGATTCTCGGTTTCGGGGCCATGTTAGGCAAGCTGATTTCTGATACGGGTGCGGCACAACGTATCGCCACTACGCTGATTGCTACTTTTGGTAAAAAACGCGTGCAATGGGCGCTAGTGATCACCGGTCTGGTTGTGGGCCTCGCCATGTTTTTTGAAGTGGGTTTTGTCCTGCTGTTGCCGTTGGTATTTACCATCGTAGCATCATCAGGATTACCCCTGTTGTATGTTGGCGTACCAATGGTAGCAGCGCTCTCTGTAACCCACTGTTTTCTGCCGCCACATCCAGGGCCTACTGCCATCGCGACTATCTTTGAGGCTAATCTCGGAACGACTTTACTGTATGGATTTATCATTACCATTCCGACAGTTATTGTCGCAGGACCGCTGTTTTCTAAACTGCTAACTCGCTTTGAGAAAGCACCACCGGAAGGCTTATTTAATCCTCATCTGTTTAGCGAAGAGGAGATGCCCTCCTTCTGGAACAGTATTTTCGCTGCCGTGATCCCGGTCATCCTGATGGCTATCGCCGCCGTTTGTGAAATTACGTTACCGAAAACTAACACCGTGCGCCTCTTCTTTGAATTTGTCGGTAACCCTGCCGTTGCGCTGTTTATTGCCATTGTTATTGCGATTTTCACACTGGGCCGACGTAATGGACGCACCATCGAGCAAATCATGGATATCATTGGGGATTCTATAGGCGCTATCGCGATGATTGTGTTTATTATCGCTGGCGGCGGCGCGTTTAAGCAGGTATTAGTAGATAGCGGTGTCGGGCACTATATTTCACACTTAATGACCGGAACTACGCTTTCGCCGTTATTGATGTGCTGGACTGTTGCGGCGCTGTTGCGTATCGCTCTGGGCTCTGCCACCGTCGCGGCCATTACCACCGCGGGTGTGGTGTTGCCGATTATCAACGTTACCCATGCCGATCCCGCTTTAATGGTACTGGCAACCGGTGCGGGCAGCGTGATCGCGTCACACGTAAACGACCCTGGCTTCTGGCTATTTAAAGGGTATTTTAATCTGACGGTTGGTGAAACGTTGCGTACCTGGACGGTGATGGAAACCCTTATTTCTATTATGGGTTTGCTGGGCGTGTTAGCCATTAACGCCGTATTGCACTGAAAGAATAAAATATTGTGATGTAGTTTCGGGGGAAGATTGAAGATTCCCCCGACGTTGGGAGAAGTTATGCGCAATCACAGAATTTCTTTACAGGATATCGCTACGCTGGCTGGCGTAACAAAAATGACCGTGAGTCGTTATATCCGCTCGCCGAAAAAGGTGGCAAAGGAAACAGGCGAGCGCATCGCCAAAATTATGGAAGAGATCAATTATATCCCTAATCGCGCTCCCGGCATGTTGTTGAATGCACAAAGTTATACCCTTGGTATCTTGATTCCGTCATTTCAAAATCAACTCTTCGCTGACATTCTCGCGGGAATAGAATCCGTCACCTCTGAGCATAATTATCAGACCCTTATTGCTAATTACAATTACGATCGCGATTCCGAAGAAGAGTCGGTGATTAACCTGCTCTCTTATAACATTGACGGGATTATACTTTCGGAAAAATATCACACCATCAGGACGGTGAAATTTCTGCGTTCAGCCACCATTCCGGTCGTGGAATTGATGGATGTACAGGGAGAACGGCTGGATATGGAGGTCGGTTTTGATAATCGGCAGGCCGCTTTTGACATGGTGTGTACCATGCTGGAGAAGCGAGTCAGGCACAAAATTCTGTATCTCGGTTCCAAAGATGACACCCGCGATGAACAGCGTTATCAGGGGTATTGCGATGCGATGATGCTGCATAATCTTTCCCCATTACGCATGAATCCACGCGCCATCTCATCCATTCATTTAGGAATGCAGTTAATGCGTGATGCCCTTAGCGCAAACCCGGATTTAGACGGTGTATTTTGCACCAATGACGATATTGCGATGGGTGCGCTTCTGCTGTGCCGCGAGCGAAACCTCGCCGTGCCAGAACAAATTTCCATTGCGGGTTTTCATGGGCTGGAGATTGGCAGGCAAATGATCCCAAGCCTCGCCAGCGTAATTACTCCCCGTTTTGATATTGGTCGGATGGCCGCCCAAATGTTGCTGAGCAAAATTAAAAATAACGATCACAACCACAACACTGTTGACCTCGGGTATCAGATTTATCAAGGCAACACGCTTTAGGTTATTTTCTCTTCATTACACGTATTCTCTTTGCCGGACGTTGCCTATACTCCAGGCAGGAAACTGGAGGAAATCTCATGAGCGAACCCCTGTTAATTGCCCGCACGCCGGACACAGAACTGTTTTTACTGCCGGGAATGGCTAACCGTCACGGGCTGATTACTGGCGCAACGGGGACGGGTAAAACCGTTACGCTGCAAAAACTGGCGGAGTCATTGTCGGAAATCGGCGTGCCGGTGTTTATGGCTGATGTGAAAGGCGATCTGACCGGTATCGCGCAGGCAGGAACGGCGTCGGAAAAACTGCTCGCAAGGCTTAAAAATATCGGCGTCAATGACTGGCAACCGCATGCCAATCCGGTGGTGGTGTGGGATATCTTTGGCGAGAAAGGCCATCCGGTGCGGGCGACGGTTTCAGACCTGGGGCCGCTGTTGCTGGCGCGGCTGTTGAATCTCAACGATGTGCAATCTGGCGTGCTGAATATCATCTTCCGCATTGCTGACGATCAGGGGCTGTTACTGCTCGACTTTAAAGATTTGCGGGCGATTACCCAGTACATCGGCAATAACGCCAAATCTTTCCAGAATCAGTACGGTAATATTAGTAGCGCATCGGTTGGTGCCATCCAGCGCGGGCTGTTATCGCTGGAACAGCAAGGCGCAGCACACTTCTTTGGCGAGCCGATGCTGGATATCAAAGACTGGATGCGCACCGATACCAACGGTAAAGGCGTTATCAATATCCTCAGCGCCGAGAAGCTTTATCAGATGCCGAAACTGTACGCCGCCAGCCTGCTGTGGATGCTTTCAGAGTTGTATGAACAATTGCCGGAAGCAGGCGATCTGGAGAAACCAAAACTGGTGTTTTTCTTCGACGAGGCACATCTGCTGTTTAACGATGCACCGCAGGTACTGCTGGATAAGATTGAGCAGGTGATACGGCTTATTCGCTCAAAAGGCGTAGGCGTCTGGTTCGTTTCGCAAAACCCGTCTGATATTCCGGATAATGTGCTCGGGCAGCTCGGTAATCGCGTTCAACACGCTTTGCGTGCTTTTACGCCCAAAGATCAGAAAGCGGTAAAAGCTGCGGCGCAAACCATGCGGGCCAATCCGGCATTTGATACCGAAAAGGCAATCCAGGAACTGGGGACCGGCGAGGCGTTAATCTCGTTTCTTGATGTGAAAGGAAGTCCTTCAGTGGTGGAACGGGCGATGGTGATTGCGCCTTGTTCGCGGATGGGACCGGTGACGGAAGATGAGCGTAATGGCTTGATTAATCACTCTCCGGTGTATGGCAAGTACGAGGATGAGGTGGACCGGGAATCCGCCTATGAGATGTTGCAAAAAGGCGTACAGGCAAGCGCCGAGCAGCAAAATAATCCCCCCGCGAAAGGGAAAGAGGTGGCGGTGGATGACGGCATTCTTGGTGGATTAAAGGATATTTTGTTTGGCACTACCGGACCACGCGGCGGGAAGAAAGATGGTGTGGTGCAAACAATGGCGAAAAGCGCCGCCCGCCAGGTGACGAATCAGATTGTACGCGGGATGTTGGGGAGTTTGCTGGGGGGAAGAAGAAGGTAAGTCAGGTGCGGTCTGTGCCCCTCACCCTAACCCTCTCCCCAAAGGGGCGAGGGGACCGATCGAACTCGTATTTGACTTTATCAACAATGTGAAAGGGAGCTTTCGCTCCCTTGCTTGGTTACGATTTTCTCATTAACAGCCACAGGCTGATTAAGAAGAAGCTGGCGCTTGGCAACAGTGCGCCGATGATCGGCGGGATGCCATAAACCAACGTCAGCGGGCCGAAGATCTGGTCCAGTACGTAGAAGACAAAACCGAAGCTGATACCGGTGACCACACGCACGCCCATCGGTACGCTACGCAGTGGGCCAAAGATGAACGACAGCGCCATCAGCATCATCACCGCCACGGATAGCGGCTGGAAGATTTTGCTCCACATATTGAGCTGATAACGTCCGGCATCCTGACCGCTCGACTTCAGATACTTCACGTAGTTGTGCAAACCGCTGATTGAGAGTGCATCCGGGTCCAGCGCCACCACGCCCAGTTTGTCTGGCGTGAGGTTGGTTTTCCAGGTGCCGCTCACCGTCTGCGAACCGGTAATCTGTTTCGGATTGGTCAAATCAGATTCATCAACCTGCGACAGACGCCAGACTTTATGTTCCGGGTCAAACTTCGCAGTAGCGGCATAGCGTACGGATTGTAGACGACGATTCTCGTTAAAGGCATAAATGCTGATGCCACCTAACTCTTCGTCACCTTTAACCCGCTCAATGTAGACGAAGTTGTTGCCATCTTTCGCCCATAAGCCTTGCTGGGTAGAGAGCAACGAGCCGCCGTACATCGCCTGCGCACGGTAGTTACGCGCCATCTGCTCGCCCTGCGGCGCGACCCATTCACCAATCGCCATCGTCAGCAAGACCAGCGGAATGGCGGTTTTCATCACCGACAGCGCCACCTGCATACGGGTAAAACCAGAAGCCTGCATCACCACCAGTTCGCTGCGCTGCGCCAGCATCCCAAGACCAAGCAACGCCCCAAGCAGAGCCGCCATCGGGAAGAAGATTTGCACATCTTTCGGCACGCTCAGCAAGGTATACATTCCTGCGCCTAACGCGTCGTAACTCCCCTGCCCGGCTTTTTTCAGCTGATCGACAAATTTGATAATGCCCGACAGCGACACCAGCATGAACAGCGTCATCATGATGGTGGTGAAAATAGTTTTACCGATATAGCGGTCAAGTACGCCAAAAGGTTGCATCACACCGCTCCTTTACGCGAAAAACTGGCGCGCAGGCGGCGGACCGGCACGGTGTCCCAAAGGTTGAGAACAATCGCCAAAGCCAGATAAATCAGGTTAACGGTCCACATCCACAGCGTCGGGTCCAGCTTACCTTTACCGCCGTTCGATTTCAGGGAGGTCTGGATCAGGAAGAAAAGTAGATACAGCAGCATGGCTGGCAGCATCGACAGTACGCGTCCCTGACGTGGGTTAACCACGCTCAGCGGTACGACCATAAGTGCCATCATAAACACGGTGAATACCAACGTGATACGCCAGTTCAGTTCTGCGCGGGCACGATCGGTGTCAGTGTTCCACAATGTACGCATGTCCATCTGGTCGGTATCGTTCGGGTCGAGCGCCACCGTCTGGTGACCAATGATCGCCTGATAATCCTGGAAGTCCGTAATGCGGAAATCACGTAACAGTGCAGTGCCTTCGAAGCGCGTTCCCTGGTTGAGAGTGACGACCTGGGAGCCGTCGCGCAGCTGGGTTAAATGTCCGGAATCGGCCACCACCACAGAAGGACGTGCATTACCTTTTGGTCGAATTTGCGCGAGGAACACATCTTTGAAATCGCTGCCGTCAACGCTTTCGATGAACAGCACCGAACTGCCATTAGTCGCTTGCTGGAATTGCCCTTGCGCCAGCGCCGCCATGCCAGGGTTCGCTTTCGCTTCTGCTAACACTTCATCCTGATGACGCGATGACCACGGTCCCGCCCACATCACGTTAACCGCCGCGACGATTGCCGTGAATACCGCAAGGATCATTGCCGCTTTCACCAGAACCGCTTTGCTCAGGCCGCAGGCATGCATTACCGTAATTTCACTTTCGGTATACAGTTTGCCCAGCGTCATCAGCAGCCCGAGGAACAGGCTTAATGGCAGGATAAGCTGCGCCATTTCCGGCACGCCCAACCCGAGAAGGGAGAGCACCAGATTCGCCGGAATATCGCCGTCAACCGCTGCGCCGAGGATCCTCACTAACTTTTGACAGAAGAAGATCAAAAGCAAGATGAAGAGTATCGCCAGCTGGCTTTTGAGCGTCTCCCGCACCAGATATCTTATGATTATCACTTTAAATACGCCCGTAAAAACTCGTCTTTTGCAGGATTTTAGCTTGTTTCATGGCTTAAACGTCATTTATTCTCTTGAGTCGTCGAAATCGTCGCTAAGATAATTATACTCAACGGATTCACCTCTCAGATTTTGTTCTGACGTGCCAATGCCGTAATAACGTTAAGATTAACACGAAGTCATCGCAACAGCGGACATGAGTTACGAAAGCTTGCAATTCTATCTGTAGCCACCGCCGTTGTCTTTAAGATTCAGGAGCGTAGTGCATGGAGTTTAGTGTAAAAAGCGGTAGCCCGGAGAAACAGCGGAGTGCCTGCATCGTCGTGGGCGTCTTCGAACCACGTCGCCTTTCTCCGATTGCAGAACAGCTCGATAAAATCAGCGATGGGTACATCAGCGCCCTGCTACGTCGGGGCGAACTGGAAGGAAAACCGGGGCAGACATTGTTGCTGCACCATGTTCCGAATGTACTTTCCGAGCGAATTCTCCTTATTGGTTGCGGCAAAGAACGTGAGCTGGATGAGCGTCAGTACAAGCAGGTTATTCAGAAAACCATTAATACGCTGAATGATACTGGCTCAATGGAAGCGGTCTGCTTTCTGACTGAACTGCACGTTAAAGGCCGTAACAACTACTGGAAAGTGCGTCAGGCTGTCGAGACGGCAAAAGAGACGCTCTACAGTTTCGATCAGCTGAAAACGAACAAGAGCGAACCGCGTCGTCCGCTGCGTAAGATGGTGTTCAACGTGCCGACCCGCCGTGAACTGACCAGCGGTGAGCGCGCGATCCAGCACGGTCTGGCGATTGCCGCCGGGATTAAAGCAGCAAAAGATCTCGGCAATATGCCGCCGAATATCTGTAACGCCGCTTACCTCGCTTCACAAGCGCGCCAGCTGGCTGACAGCTACAGCAAGAATGTCATTACCCGCGTTATCGGCGAACAGCAGATGAAAGAGCTGGGGATGCACTCTTATCTGGCGGTCGGTCAGGGTTCGCAAAACGAATCGCTGATGTCGGTGATTGAGTACAAAGGCAACGCGTCGGAAGATGCACGCCCAATCGTGCTGGTGGGTAAAGGTTTAACCTTCGACTCCGGCGGTATCTCGATCAAGCCTTCAGAAGGCATGGATGAGATGAAGTACGATATGTGCGGCGCGGCGGCGGTTTACGGCGTGATGCGTATGGTCGCGGAGCTACAACTGCCGATTAATGTTATCGGCGTGCTGGCAGGTTGTGAAAACATGCCAGGCGGTCGCGCCTATCGTCCGGGCGATGTGTTAACCACCATGTCTGGTCAAACCGTTGAAGTGCTCAACACCGACGCTGAAGGCCGCCTGGTACTGTGCGACGTGTTAACTTACGTTGAGCGTTTTGAGCCGGAAGCGGTGATTGACGTGGCGACGCTGACCGGTGCCTGCGTGATCGCGCTGGGTCATCACATTACTGGTCTGATGGCGAACCACAATCCGCTGGCCCATGAACTGATTGCCGCGTCTGAACAATCCGGTGACCGCGCATGGCGCTTACCGCTGGGTGACGAGTATCAGGAACAACTGGAGTCCAATTTTGCCGATATGGCGAACATTGGCGGTCGTCCTGGTGGGGCGATTACCGCAGGTTGCTTCCTGTCACGCTTTACCCGTAAGTACAACTGGGCGCACCTGGATATCGCCGGTACCGCCTGGCGTTCTGGTAAAGCGAAAGGCGCAACCGGTCGTCCGGTAGCGTTGCTGGCACAGTTCCTGTTAAACCGCGCCGGGTTTAACGGCGAAGAGTAAGTTTGCGTTTTACCCTCACCCTAACCCTCTCCCTAAGGGAGAGGGAACCGATCGAGCGCAATAGAAATTCATTGCTCATCTTTTAGGGTGAGGAATGCAGCAATATTTAAATCCACCACAAGAAGCCCCATTTATGAAAAACGCGACGTTCTACCTTCTGGACAATGACACCACCGTCGATGGCTTAAGCGCCGTTGAGCAGCTGGTGTGTGAAATTGCCGCAGAACGTTGGCGCAGTGGTAAGCGCGTGCTCATCGCCTGTGAAGATGAAAAGCAGGCTTACCGGCTGGATGAAGCCCTGTGGGCGCGTCCGGCAGAAAGCTTTGTTCCGCATAATTTAGCGGGAGAAGGACCGCGCGGCGGTGCGCCGGTGGAGATCGCCTGGCCGCAAAAACGCAGCAGCAGCCCGCGCGATATATTGATTAGTCTGCGAACAAGCTTTGCAGATTTTGCCACCGCTTTCACAGAAGTGGTAGACTTCGTTCCTTATGAAGATTCTCTGAAACAACTGGCGCGCGAACGCTATAAAGCCTACCGCGTGGCTGGTTTCAACCTGAATACGGCAACCTGGAAATAATGGAAAAGACATATAACCCACAAGATATCGAACAGCCGCTTTACGAGCACTGGGAAAAGCAGGGCTACTTTAAGCCTAATGGCGATGAAAGCCAGGAAAGTTTCTGCATCATGATCCCGCCGCCGAACGTCACCGGCAGTTTGCATATGGGTCACGCCTTCCAGCAAACCATCATGGATACCATGATCCGCTATCAGCGCATGCAGGGCAAAAACACCCTGTGGCAGGTCGGTACTGACCACGCTGGGATCGCTACCCAGATGGTCGTTGAGCGCAAGATTGCCGCAGAAGAAGGTAAAACCCGTCACGACTACGGCCGCGAAGCTTTCATCGACAAAATCTGGGAATGGAAAGCGGAATCCGGCGGCACCATTACCCGTCAGATGCGCCGTCTCGGCAACTCCGTGGACTGGGAGCGTGAACGCTTCACCATGGACGAAGGCCTGTCCAATGCGGTGAAAGAAGTTTTCGTTCGTCTGTATAAAGAAGACCTGATTTACCGTGGCAAGCGCCTGGTAAACTGGGACCCGAAACTGCGCACCGCTATCTCTGACCTGGAAGTGGAAAACCGCGAATCGAAAGGTTCGATGTGGCACATCCGCTATCCGCTGGCTGACGGCGCGAAAACCGCAGACGGTAAAGATTATCTGGTGGTTGCGACTACCCGTCCGGAAACCCTGCTGGGCGATACTGGCGTAGCCGTTAACCCGGAAGATCCGCGTTACAAAGATCTGATTGGCAAATATGTCATTCTGCCGCTGGTTAACCGTCGTATTCCGATCGTTGGCGACGAACACGCCGACATGGAAAAAGGCACCGGCTGCGTGAAAATCACTCCGGCGCACGACTTTAACGACTATGAAGTGGGTAAACGTCACGCGCTGCCGATGATCAACATCCTGACCTTTGACGGCGATATCCGTGAAAGTGCCCAGGTGTTCGATACCAAAGGTAACGAATCTGACGTTTATTCCAGCGAGATCCCCGCAGAATTCCAGAAACTGGAGCGTTTTGCTGCACGTAAAGCGGTCGTTGCTGCGGTTGACGCACTCGGCCTGCTGGAAGAAATTAAACCACATGACCTGACCGTTCCTTATGGCGACCGTGGTGGCGTGGTCATCGAACCGATGCTGACCGACCAGTGGTACGTGCGTGCCGATGTCCTGGCGAAACCGGCAGTTGAAGCGGTTGAGAACGGCGACATTCAGTTCGTACCGAAGCAGTACGAAAACATGTACTTCTCCTGGATGCGCGATATTCAGGACTGGTGTATCTCTCGTCAGTTGTGGTGGGGTCACCGTATCCCGGCATGGTATGACGAAGCGGGTAACGTTTATGTTGGCCGCAACGAAGACGAAGTGCGTAAAGAAAATAACCTCGGTGCTGATGTTGTCCTGCGTCAGGACGAAGACGTTCTCGACACCTGGTTCTCTTCTGCGCTGTGGACCTTCTCTACCCTTGGCTGGCCGGAAAACACCGACGCCCTGCGTCAGTTCCACCCAACCAGCGTGATGGTATCTGGTTTCGACATCATCTTCTTCTGGATTGCCCGCATGATCATGATGACCATGCACTTCATCAAAGATGAAAATGGCAAACCGCAGGTGCCGTTCCACACTGTTTACATGACCGGTCTGATTCGTGACGACGAAGGCCAGAAGATGTCCAAATCCAAGGGTAACGTTATCGACCCACTGGATATGGTTGACGGTATTTCGCTGCCAGAACTGCTGGAAAAACGCACCGGCAATATGATGCAGCCACAGCTGGCGGACAAAATCCGTAAGCGCACCGAGAAGCAGTTCCCGAACGGTATTGAACCGCACGGTACTGACGCGCTGCGCTTCACCCTGGCGGCGCTGGCTTCTACCGGTCGCGATATCAACTGGGATATGAAACGCCTGGAAGGTTACCGTAACTTCTGTAACAAGCTGTGGAACGCCAGCCGCTTTGTGCTGATGAACACCGAAGATCAGGATTGCGGCTTCAACGGCGGCGAGATGACGCTGTCGCTGGCGGATCGCTGGATTCTGGCGGAGTTCAACCAGACCATCAAAGCGTACCGCGAAGCGCTGGACAGCTTCCGCTTCGATATCGCCGCAGGCATTCTGTATGAGTTCACCTGGAACCAGTTCTGTGACTGGTATCTGGAGCTGACTAAGCCGGTAATGAACGGTGGCACCGAAGCCGAACTGCGCGGTACTCGCCATACGCTGGTGACCGTGCTGGAAGGTCTGCTGCGCCTCGCGCATCCGATCATTCCATTCATCACCGAAACCATCTGGCAGCGTGTGAAAGTACTTTGCGGTATCACTGCCGACACCATCATGCTGCAGCCGTTCCCGCAGTACGATGCATCTCAGGTTGATGAAGCCGCACTGGCCGACACAGAGTGGTTGAAGCAGGCGATCGTTGCGGTACGTAACATCCGTGCAGAAATGAACATCGCGCCGGGCAAACCGCTGGAGCTGCTGCTGCGTGGTTGCAGCGCGGATGCAGAACGTCGCGTAAATGAAAACCGTGGCTTCCTGCAAACCCTGGCGCGTCTGGAAAGCATCACCGTGCTGCCTGCCGATGACAAAGGTCCGGTTTCCGTTACGAAGATCATCGACGGTGCAGAGCTGCTGATCCCGATGGCTGGCCTCATCAACAAAGAAGATGAGCTGGCGCGTCTGGCGAAAGAAGTGGCGAAGATTGAAGGTGAAATCAGCCGTATCGAGAACAAGCTGGCGAATGAAGGCTTTGTCGCCCGCGCACCGGAAGCGGTCATCGCGAAAGAGCGTGAAAAGCTGGAAGGCTATGCAGAAGCGAAAGCGAAGCTGATTGAACAGCAGGCTGTTATCGCCGCGCTGTAATCAAAACACAGTAATGAAAACGAAGGCCGGAGCATGCTCCGGCCTTTTTTATCTCTTACAGAAATGGTAAAGAAGGCATAATTCCCCGTGAAATCCTGGCTAAGAAGCCTTTATCTGGTTGTTCTTCTTTATTGATTAAAGGAAGGTCATCCAAATCGCCCAGCAAATACGTATTTTTTGCCTGCCAGTCAATCATCCATATTTTCAGCAGTGGATAAGCCAGACCGCCCGTAATCCCGGATATCACCACCAACGCACACATGCGATAAAGCATACCGTGGTACGTTAAAGTTGAGCGAAAACGAATACGCCCATCATTCAGTGACAGGTTGCTCATAAAATGATTTCGCAACGACACCGTTAAATAACTGGTGCTAACAGCAATCCCAAAATAATAGATTAACTGCGCGATTATCATTTTACGTTGCATTTCCATAAATTGCTGTAAATTCTCAATATCATCATTTGCATACACAGAACTATCATACGCATTTAATATTTGATCGATGATAATATAACCAGCAACAGCGAGAAAAGGTAATAAAGCTAAAAATGCGAGAATGGCATATTTTATACAATACGTAGTATCTAATTTCACCTTGAAACGATGTATACCGAAACTGGTATTGCTCCAGAGAAAACTCATTACCAGGCTATATAAAGTACCATTAAAAATACCAATGGAAACAATACCAACTATTGCCATCAGAACCACAGATATAATAACACTACTTGAACTATTGGCATGTAGCATCTTTGTCGAGATAAAGAAAACAGTCCCCATCCCAATGGCCATTAAAATCGGCAAGAAAAAGGTTACCCACCAGAACCCTTTCATAGAGCAATTAAAACTAAATCTTACGCCGTTGAGACTGGTCATCAAGGCCTGATAACGCAGTCCTTTTGCTGCCATAAATATAAGCAAAACCAACAGTAACAAAGTCAAAACACAGCCAACAAGTGGCATATCTGCTGACACTGTCATTAAGATTGCGAAATAGCAAAAAACAAAAACAAGACAACTAACAAAAACATTCCCACCAGTAATTCCATAAGAAAATCGTTGTCCGTTAACTTCCATATTAGCATAGAGATAACGCTTACATTTCATTAATGCCCATGGCAAATAGATACCTAGCGTTATAATCGTTAACAACACATTCACCACACAAATAAGAAAATATCTCTCACCTGTACCATGAAAAACAAACGAATGGGACGGAACATCCATTTCATTAATAACTTGAGCCATAAAAATTCCCTGAATTAAAAAATCCATTGATATAATTTATATATACAGACAGCAAAATGTTCTGCCACGTTACAATACTCTTATCAGTAATAGGCTGGCAAAAACTTTATTACTTTATAAGTCGCTTGCGCACGTAAGAAGAGAGTGGTATTAAACAAATGTATAATTACTTTATTTTTATTGGGTTAAACTATGAATAACATTGCGCCGCAATCACCTGTAATGCGTCGCCTGACGCAGCAGGATAATCCCGCCATCGCCCGCGTCATTCGTCAGGTATCCGCCGAATACGGTCTTACCGCTGATAAAGGCTACACCGTCGCCGATCCGAACCTGGACGAGTTGTATCAAGTGTATAGTCAGCCGGGTCATGCATATTGGGTGGTTGAGTACGATGGTGAAGTGGTCGGCGGCGGTGGGATTGCGCCATTAACCGGGAGTGAGTCGGACATTTGCGAACTGCAGAAGATGTATTTTCTTCCGGCTATTCGCGGTAAAGGGCTGGCGAAAAAACTGGCCTTAATGGCGATGGAGCAGGCACGAGAGATGGGCTTCAAACGCTGCTATCTGGAAACGACCGCTTTTTTGAAAGAAGCGATTGGTTTGTATGAACATTTAGGTTTTCAACATATCGACTATGCACTTGGCTGCACGGGCCATGTAGATTGTGAAGTGCGGATGCTACGCGAACTCTAAAAAAATGCCCGCTAGTGTGTGCTATCGGGCATTTTAATCAATTAATTAGTGGCGAACCCCGTCATCGTCTTCATCGACAAAATCTTCATCGTCGCCGTCTTCGCCGTTAGGATCTTCAAAGTAAGTGCCCCAACCGTCGTACTCAACGTCAAATTTCTCCGCCAGCGTCATCAGTTGTTCAACCTGGGCATCGATCAGATCGGCATTCAACGCGCACTCGCTGAGGATGTCGCAGCAAATCACGATATCACCATCTTCAACTTCCAGCTCTTCTGGATCGGTCACTTCGTAACCGAGTTTAAACGCTTCAACTGCTGCTTTTTCCAGGGTTTCCAGATCGTCTGCGGAAAGATGGTGTTCGATGGTGTACAGCGCGTCCGGATCGCTGCCATCTTCCAGTAATTCTTCAATAATCAAACGTGTTTCTTCACGCTGTTCTTCCAGTTGTTCCGGGTTTGCCATGGCTCATTCCTCTTAATGTCCTGCCGATACTCTTATTGTCACACACCACTGACATTGCCTCCACCTTTGTGACAAAGATTTATGCTTTAGACTTGCAAATGAATAATCACCCATATAAATTGAATTTTAATTCATTAAGGCGTTAGCCACAGGAGGGATCTATGTCCGGGTTTTATCATAAGCATTTCCTGAAATTACTCGATTTCACGCCAGCTGAACTCAACAGCCTGCTGCAGTTAGCCGCGAAGCTGAAAGCCGATAAGAAAAGCGGCAAAGAAGAAGCCAAACTCACTGGTAAAAACATCGCGCTCATCTTCGAAAAAGACTCGACCCGTACCCGATGCTCTTTCGAAGTTGCCGCATATGACCAGGGTGCTCGCGTTACTTATCTCGGCCCAAGCGGCAGTCAGATTGGTCATAAAGAGTCGATTAAAGACACTGCCCGCGTGCTGGGTCGCATGTATGACGGTATTCAGTATCGCGGCTATGGTCAGGAGATTGTCGAAACACTGGCGGAATACGCTGGCGTGCCGGTATGGAACGGCCTGACCAATGAGTTTCACCCCACGCAGTTGCTGGCGGATCTCCTCACCATGCAGGAGCATTTACCCGGTAAAGCATTCAACGAAATGACGCTGGTCTATGCAGGTGACGCACGTAACAACATGGGCAATTCGATGCTCGAAGCTGCGGCGCTTACCGGTCTGGATTTGCGTCTGGTCGCGCCACAGGCATGCTGGCCGGAAGCTGCGCTGGTTACGGAATGCCGCGCCCTGGCACAGCAAAATGGCGGGAATATTACGCTGACGGAAGATGTAGCCAAAGGAGTTGAAGGTGCTGACTTTATCTATACCGATGTATGGGTGTCGATGGGGGAAGCAAAAGAGAAATGGGCAGAACGGATTGCATTACTGCGTGATTATCAGGTGAACAGCAAGATGATGCAGTTGACCGGTAACCCGGAGGTCAAATTCCTCCACTGCCTGCCCGCGTTTCATGACGACCAGACGACGCTTGGTAAGAAAATGGCGGAAGAGTTTGGCCTACATGGCGGAATGGAAGTGACTGATGAGGTCTTCGAATCTGCCGCCAGCATTGTTTTTGATCAGGCGGAAAACCGCATGCATACCATCAAAGCGGTGATGGTCGCGACGCTCAGTAAATAATTGATATCGCTATAAAGATGCCGGGAAATACAAAAACATCCCGGCATCACATTATTTTATGCAGTAATAGTT
>NZ_SJWV01000669.1:0-344 GCF_004352695.1 Escherichia sp. KCJ4928 | reverse complement strand
AATAAAACCCGTCTGGCATTTGCAGGTCTGAGATTTGCTGATGTTGGTAGCATTGATTACGGACGTAACTACGGTATTGCTTACGATGTCGGATCATATACTGACGTACTGCCAGAGTTTGGTGGTGATGGCTGGACTCAGACCGATAACTTTATGACTGCCCGAACTTCCGGAGTTCTGACTTACCGTAATACAGATTTCTTTGGGCTGGTTGATGGTCTGAATTTTGCGGCGCAGTATCAGGGCAAAAATGAGCGCGATGACCTCCAGAAGGCCAATGGTGATGGGTATGGTTTCTCAGCCAGCTATGAGTTTGATGGTTTTGGTTTTGTGGCTGCGTATAC
>NZ_SJWV01000668.1:0-345 GCF_004352695.1 Escherichia sp. KCJ4928 | reverse complement strand
ACTGGTCAGAACAAATGACGGCGGCAGGCAGGCTGTCCGGGAATACATCGTCATGACTGACGAACTGCGCAATACGCTCTCCGGACAATCCCATGCAACATGGGGACATTACATTGACGAAATCATTTGTCAGGAAAAACGGCGGATAAGGGATCAGGTTCTGACCATGTATCAGAACGATCGCATTGAGAAATCAGAAGCAGCGCTCTTCATCCCGACCGGAGAGTTCCCCCGATGAAACGCGAAGGCTTCTGGCGGGATGTAACACCACCGCTCAACATTTATGGTGTCCCCCTGCCGTTTACCATGATTTACCTGCTGTTGTTTCCGTATCCGTCAAAAACG
>NZ_SJWV01000667.1:0-346 GCF_004352695.1 Escherichia sp. KCJ4928 | reverse complement strand
ATTGACCAGCGGGTACAGGCGGTGATGTTATCCATGCGTCGTGACGGAGGAATGCTGAGTGGATGAGATTAAGACCCTTCACTGGTGTCCCCGGGAAGGGATGCAGGTGACGGAGAAACCGTCGGTGGTGACGGTGAAGTTTGGCGACGGTTATCAGCAGCGTCGTCCGGCAGGACTGAATGCGCAACTGAAGACCTTTCAGGTGGTTTTTCGGGTGAGAACGGATGCTGAGCGGGAGGCACTGTCCGCGTTTCTGTCATGGCATGGTGGTTACCGGGCTTTTTTGTGGAAGCCCCCGAAACATAACCGGACGGTCAGGGTGGTGTGCCGGGAGTGGAGTATTACG
>NZ_SJWV01000666.1:0-346 GCF_004352695.1 Escherichia sp. KCJ4928 | reverse complement strand
CAGTCAGCGCTCCACGGGTGGCCTCATTAGGGGTACTGTCAGCTATCAGTGACAGTTGCGGATGAGAAGCGGCATCGATGATGCCGTTGTATTCATTCTGCAGGCCCACATACGTGCGCCCGGTCTGTGTTCCCACTTCACCTTTCCCCGGGGCACGACCCGCTGACGGTCTGGCGGTGTTTTTCATGTAAGCCGTGGCAGCATCAATCTGTTTCTGAGCCCAGGTGAGGGCGGCAGGGGTATCTGCTGTGCCTGCACCCTGATAGAGCGATCGCACCTGGCTGTCTCCGCCCGGCAGCTCGCCCACGGCAGGGCAGACATCGGTTCCGCCAAAGCGGGCATATTC
>NZ_SJWV01000665.1:0-346 GCF_004352695.1 Escherichia sp. KCJ4928 | reverse complement strand
GAATATGCCCGCTTTGGCGGAACCGATGTCTGCCCTGCCGTGGGCGAGCTGCCGGGCGGAGACAGCCAGGTGCGATCGCTCTATCAGGGTGCAGGCACAGCAGATACCCCTGCCGCCCTCACCTGGGATCAGAAACAGATTGATGCTGCCACGGCTTACATGAAAAACACCGCCAGACCGTCAGCGGGTCGTGCCCCGGGGAAAGGTGAAGTGGGAACTCAGACCGGGCGCACGTATGTGGGCCTGCAGAATGAATACAACGGCATCATCGATGCCGCTTCTCATCCGCAACTGTCACTGATAGCTGACAGTACCCCTAATGAGGCCACCCGTGGAGCGCTGACTG
>NZ_SJWV01000664.1:0-349 GCF_004352695.1 Escherichia sp. KCJ4928 | reverse complement strand
CCTGTTTCAGTGTAATCAAGCGTCAGTGTTCTGCTGAGTGAACCTATCGTATTCGGCGCTGCTGAGAAATACCCATTAATAAATATACCCGGAGCAGAATTCAGCCATGGTGTTGTCGGCAAAGGATACCCATAAACAGAAAGATAATCCCGTCTGACACTTTCACCAATTACGATAATTATGGTTTTATATTTCTTCTCCACACTCACAATATCCCATGAATCTTTCTGATTGTTTTTCAGCGATTCATATCGCATCATTTCTTCTCTGGTTTCAGCTATCCCTGTCATTACATTCGTAACCATACGTTTTGGCCATGCATTTACTGACAATACGATAAAGAACAACA
>NZ_SJWV01000663.1:0-350 GCF_004352695.1 Escherichia sp. KCJ4928 | reverse complement strand
ACGACCCGCTGGGCCGCAGGGTGGCAAAACGGGTATGGCGGCGTGAACGGGACCTGACGGGCTGGATGTCGCTGTCACGGAAACCGCAAGTGACCTGGTACGGCTGGGACGGCGACCGGCTGACCACGATACAGAACGACAGGAGCCGCATCCAGACGATTTATCAGCCGGGGAGCTTCACACCACTCATCAGAGTTGAAACTGCCACCGGTGAACTGGCCAGAACGCAGCGCCGCAGCCTGGCGGATGCGCTTCAGCAGTCCGGCGGCGAAGACGGTGGCAGTGTGGTGTTCCCGCCGGTGCTGGTGCAGATGCTCGACCGGCTGGAAAGTGAAATCCTGGCTGACCGG
>NZ_SJWV01000662.1:0-350 GCF_004352695.1 Escherichia sp. KCJ4928 | reverse complement strand
AAAGCGCCGTCCGGTCAGGTGCGGCACACAGCGGAACCGGTGAATTTCACCCCGACAGACCAGCCACCAGGGCAGGGCACTCTTTATCTGCAGCCGCCGGTCCGCCTCGCTCAGCCAGGGCAGACCACCGGGATGACTGTGGACCAGCGCCACAATCTCCCCCTGCATCTGTGCCTGCAGCCAGTCTTCCGGTGCAATACGAAAATACGCCTCCGGCTCTGCAGAGATATTCACGCAGGGCTGGTACCGTTCGCCCTCCGGGGTGCTTATCACGAAGCCGCACGACTCCGCTGGCGCACACCGCCGGGCATGCGCCAGAATCGCTGATTCAGTCTGTGTCATAAAACGGG
>NZ_SJWV01000661.1:0-350 GCF_004352695.1 Escherichia sp. KCJ4928 | reverse complement strand
AAAGCGCCGTCCGGTCAGGTGCGGCACACAGCGGAACCGGTGAATTTCACCCCGACAGACCAGCCACCAGGGCAGGGCACTCTTTATCTGCAGCCGCCGGTCCGCCTCGCTCAGCCAGGGCAGACCAGCGGGATGACTGTGGACCAGCGCCACAATCTCCCCCTGCATCTGTGCCTGCAGCCAGTCCTCCGGCGCAATACGAAAATACGCCTCCGGCTCTGCGGAGATATTCACGCAGGGCTGGTACCGTTCGCCCTCCGGGGTGCTTATCACGAAGCCGCACGACTCCGCTGGCGCACACCGCCGGGCATGCGCCAGAATCGCTGATTCAGTCTGTGTCATAAAACGGG
>NZ_SJWV01000660.1:0-351 GCF_004352695.1 Escherichia sp. KCJ4928 | reverse complement strand
CCTGCAGGGGGGCTTCGTGAATTTCACGAATACACTCTGCATCATGGATATTTTCTCTGTACCGGGTTCGTTCCAGCAGTATGTGGTGCATATGGAGCATTCTGGCCAGTGCGGCGCTGAGTTCATTTATATGGTGTTCCCGGAAAACGGGACCGTCATGCATACGGCACAGGGGGATCACTTCCACATCGTCACAATGTGCCCGCAGCCATTCTTTTGTGACGGCTGCGTCATCGGTGTAAAACCATGTGCCGGGTGTACCGTTCGCCAGAAACCGGATTTTCCATGCCTCGGGGGGCGGAGGCGTCTGTCTGCCATCATTCATAGGGGTTATCTCATTCTATGGGCTGA